>CALGIH010000179.1 GCA_937916035.1 uncultured Lacinutrix sp. | reverse complement strand
TGAGCTGTTTATCAATAAATTATCTATTGTAACACAACTTGGCTATTATATGTATTATCCTTATGATTTTGAAGGACGAGTATATCAACGTATTGGTTTTAAACGTTATTTTGGAGATAAATGGTTCGCAGCAGTCAGCTTAAAATCACATGCAGCAAAAGCTGAAGCAGTTGAATTTGGAATTGGAATACGATTATAAAATTTGTCATTCCTGCGAAGGCAGGAATCTATTATGAAGAATATAGTTTACTTATTTATTATTACTTTAATAGCAGCATGCAACAGCGAAGATGCTTCCGATTGTTTTCAAACGGAAGGGAATCTATTACAGCAAGAGGTTATGGTAAATTCCTTTGAACAAATTCTGGTAAATCGTGATGTAGAACTAATTATTAAAGAAGGTGCCGAATATTCTGTAAGCATCGAAACAGGAGAAAATCTTTTAAATGATGTTGATGCCATCGTTGTTGGCAATGAGTTGCAACTTACAGATAACAATTCATGTAATTACGTTAGAGATTATGGCATTACCAAAATATACGTAACTGCTCCAAATTTGAAAAGCATAAAAAATTCATCACAGTATGAAGTTTCGTCTGATGGTGTATTAACGTATTCAGAATTGAGTTTAGTTTCCGAAGATTTTAATGTTCCTGGAAGTTTTACCGTTGGGGATTTTAGATTGCAAGTCGCTATTGAAGATTTAGATGTAGTCTCCAATAATATTTCGTCTTTCTATATTTCTGGAACGGTTAACAATTTAGACATTGGTTTTTTCCCGGGAGCTGGACGCTTTGAAGGCGCAAATTTAATTGCTCAAAATGTGAATGTTTATCACAGAGGAAGTAATGATATGATAGTGAATCCGCAAGTGTCATTGTCTGGTGAATTACGTGGTACAGGAGATTTGATTTCAGTGAATGAACCAGCAACGATTAATGTGGAACAGTTTTATACTGGAATGCTTATTTTTGATTAGCAGTCAACTCCCTAAACAAACTCTCCAAACTAGCATTTTTCTGATTTAATTGAAGAATCTTTAATTGATTATCATGCGCAAAATCAAACACATAAGAACGCATGTCTTCTTTTGAGGAAAAGGTGATTTCGTACACAAAGTCATGTGTATTCACTACGCTTTTTACTTTAGGCAGTTTCAGTAAAAAAGCATCTTCAACGCGATAGTCAAACTCCACAATGACGATTTGGTCTTTACCTTCTCGTAGTTCTTTAAGTTTTTTGTCTGCGACAATTTCGCCTTTATTAATAATAATAACACGATCACACATCGCTTCAACTTCTTGCATAATATGTGTGGATAGAAATACTGTTTTTTCTTTTCCAATCGTTTTTATGAGTGATCGGATTTCTACCAATTGATTAGGGTCTAATCCTGTTGTTGGTTCATCCAAAATAAGTACATCAGGATTGTGTAGCAAAGCACAGGCTAAACCAACACGTTGTCTAAAGCCTTTAGAGAGTTGCTCAATTTTTTTATGAGCTTCAGGTGTCAAACCTGTTAATTCTATAATTTCATCAATTCTAGAAGTTTCAACTTTTTGAATTTTAGCATTGAAGGCTAAATATTCTCTCACATACATATCTAAATACAACGGATTGTGCTCTGGTAAATAGCCAACACTTTGTTGTACTTCTTTGGCATTGGAGTTTACATCAAATCCATTCACTTCTGCATTCCCTTCAGTAGCACTCAAATAGGTGGTCAGGATTTTCATCATTGTCGATTTTCCTGCGCCATTTGGACCCAAAAAACCAACCACTTCTGGCTTCTCTACTTTAAAGGACACATTGTTAAGTGCTTTCTGATTTCCGTAAATTTTCGTGAGGTGTTCAACCTTTATAGACATGCAAAAATTGTTTAATCAAAAATAAACATTAATTAATTTATACCGCGTTTTCCTTTGAATTCTTTAATTATTCGCATAAATTCTTAAAAATAAGGTCTTAGTATTTTGATTTGTGAAAATAATAATTACTTTAGCCCAATAAATACAAAGTAATGACAACAAATTTCACATATTATAACTGGTTCTATTTCTTTTTTAGCAGAAGAAACGAGGCGTTATATATGTAAGTTATAAATATAAATTAAATGTAAGTCTCGATGAAAATCGAGACTTTTTTTTTGAACTATGATTAAATCTGTAGCAATACAAGGCATAATAGGATCCTTCCATCATATAGTGTCGCAAAACTATTTTAGTAAAGACATCCATATTTTGGAGTGCTTAACTTTTGATCGTGCTGTAGAGAGTTTATTAAATGAGGAAACAGATGCTGTAATCATGGCCATTGAAAACTCAATTGTGGGTTCCATCATTCCAAATTATGCCCTAATAGATCATGGGAATTTGCATATTGTTGGTGAACATTACTTGGATATTCAGCATAATTTAATGGCATTGCCAAATCAGTCAATAAGTGATATTAAAGAAGTTTATTCGCACCCAATGGCATTGTTACAGTGTAAAGAATTTTTTAAAAAGCATCCACATATCAAGTTAGTGGAAGATAAAGATACCGCTGAGGTTGCTGAGCGGATTCATAAAAAACAACTTAAAGGAATTGCTGCTATTGCAAGTAAATTAGCTGCTCAACTATTTGAACTTGAAATTTTAGCGCCAAGTATTCAAACGATTAAGGATAATGAAACGCGCTTTGTGATAGTAAAACGTGAAAATCATGAAATCCCTTTAGATGAAATAAACAAAGCTTCCTTAAAATTTGATGTCGATCATAAACGTGGAAGTTTAGCAGCTATATTAAATGTGATGAGTGATTGTAAACTGAATTTGACTAAAATACAATCCTTACCAAAAATGGAAACGCCTTGGAAGTACGCCTTTTTTGTGGATGTAACTTTTGATACTTATTCAGATTATGAAAAAGCAAAATCCATTATGAAAATAATGGCACAAGATTTTAAGGTATTGGGCGAATATAAAAAGGCAAAGGTATGATAGATGTAGCCAACAGATTACATAGTGTAGAGGAGTACTATTTTTCAAAAAAATTAAGAGAAGTTGCCGTGTTAATTGCAAGTGGAAAACCAATTATTAATTTAGGAATTGGTAGCCCAGATTTACAACCTCCGCATAAAGTCATCACTGCCTTAACCGAAGGGTTAACAAATGCAAATGCACATAAATATCAAAGTTATCAAGGGCTTCCAGAGTTGAGGGAAGCTATTGTGTCTTTTTATAAAGAACATTACCAAGTAAATTTAAGCCCGTCAACAGAAGTGCTACCATTAATGGGAAGTAAAGAAGGCATCATGCATATCTCAATGGCGTTTTTAAACGCTGGAGATGAGGTTTTAATTCCAAATCCTGGTTATCCAACCTATCAGTCTGTTACTAAATTGTTAGAAGCGAAACCTGTTTTTTATGACTTGAATGAGGGTGGCAATTGGTTGCCAGATTTAGATGCTTTAGAAAAACAAGATTTATCAAAAGTAAAATTAATGTGGATTAACTATCCACACATGCCGACAGGAGCTTCAGCATCACATGCGTTTTTTAATGCCTTGGTTCAATTTGGAAAAAGACACAGTATTTTAATAGTAAATGATAATCCTTACAGTTTTATTCTTAACGATTCGCCACGAAGCATTTTAAGCGCTCATGGAGCAAAAGATGTTTGTTTAGAGCTTAATTCGCTAAGCAAAACATTCAATATGGCAGGTTGGAGAGTAGGAATGGTTTTAGGAAATAACGAACACATCAATGCTATTTTAAAAGTAAAGAGCAATATGGATTCTGGTATGTTTTATGGCATTCAAAAGGGAGCAGTTGAGGCTTTAAAATGTTCAAAATTATGGTATGTAAGCTTAAATAGCGTTTATGAACAACGACGAGAATTGGTTTGGAAACTAGCAGATGCTTTAAATTGCACCTATGATAAAAAAGCAACAGGACTTTTTGTTTGGGCAAAATTACCACGATTTTTAAAGTCGGAAGAATTTATTGATGCTGTATTAAAGAATAACCATATTTTTATAACACCAGGAACTATTTTTGGTAGTAATGGGGAAGGTTATATACGGTTTTCACTGTGTGCATCAGCGGAAGACTTAGAAGAAGCAATAGCAAGAATATGATGGAAAAGATATACATAATTGGTGTTGGGTTAATAGGAGGAAGTCTTGCTTTAGATATAAAGCGTTTGCATCCTAAATGCACAATTTTTGGGATTGACCACAATGAAGAACACTTAAAGGAAGCCTTATCGCTTAACATTATTGATGCTAAAGCAATTATCAATGATATAGCTAATGCAGATTTGGTTATTGTTGCAATTCCTGTGAATGTGACCGTAAAACAATTGCCTGAAATTTTAGATAAAGTTGGTAACGATACTTTGGTTATTGATGTTGGTTCAACCAAAGAAGATATTTGCGAAGCCGTAAAAAATCATCCGAAGCGAAGAAATTTTTTGGCGATGCATCCAATTGCTGGAACTGAATTTTCAGGACCTTCAGCAGCTATTCATAATTTATATAAAGGCAAAACGAACATTATTTGTGAGGTTGAAGACACAGCGTTTAAATTGCAAGAAAAGGCATTGATATTATTTAACGAAATAGGAATGCGTATTCGTTACATGAAACCAAAAGCACATGATAAGCATATCGCTTATGTGTCTCACTTATCTCATATTAGTGCTTTTATGTTGGGTAAAACAGTCATTGAGAAAGAAAAAAATGAACGTGATATTTTTGATATGGCAGGAAGTGGATTTGAATCGACTGTTCGTTTAGCAAAGAGTTCACCAGAAATGTGGGCGCCAATTTTTGAACAAAATAAAATAAATGTCATAGAGACATTGGAAGAGTACATACATAACCTAAAGCAGTTTAAAGAATTCATGGAAAAAGATGATTTTGAAGCAGTTTTTAGAGAAATGAAGGAAACAAATCACATAAAAGAAATATTAAAAGGAATCGCTTAAAACATAGGAAAAATGGAGAATAAAAAAGAATTAAGAACATGGTTGAATAAATTTGAGCTAGATCATCCACTAGTTATTGCTGGACCATGTAGTGCAGAAACTGAGAAACAAGTATTAGAAATTGCAAATCAGCTTAAGAATACAGATGCGACAGTTTTAAGAGCAGGGATTTGGAAACCAAGAACAAGACCAGGGAATTTTGAAGGCGTTGGAGCTTTAGGTTTAAAATGGCTTCAAAAAGCCAAGGAAGAAACAGGAATGTTAATCACTACCGAAGTTGCTAATGCCAATCATGTAGAATTAGCATTAAAGCACGATGTTGATATTTTATGGATTGGAGCGCGTACAACAGTGAGCCCATTTATAGTTCAAGAAATTGCGGATGCTTTACAAGGAACTGATAAACCAGTTTTGATAAAAAACCCTGTAAACCCAGACTTATCTTTGTGGTTAGGAGCTGTAGAGCGTTTTTATACTGCCGGAATTAATAATTTAGGTGTAATTCATAGAGGATTTTCAGCGTATGAGAAAACAAGATACCGTAACAATCCTGAATGGCAATTACCAATTGATTTGCAAAATCGTTTTCCAGATTTGCCATTAATATTAGATCCTTCACACATTGCTGGAAGACGTGATATTATTTTCGATTTATGTCAAACAGCTCTTGACTTAAACTATGATGGTTTAATGGTGGAAACACATCATGACCCAGATAATGCTTGGTCTGATGCATCGCAACAAATAACCCCTGCAGCCTTGGTTAAAATCATGAACGATCTTAAAATTAGAAAAGAAACATCTGCTGGAGCGGAGTACAATAATAAAATTAATACGCTAAGAACTCAAATTGATGTTATTGACCACCAGCTTATTGAGGTTTTAGGTAAGCGAATGAAAGTATCTGATGGTATTGGAGCACTTAAAAAATCAAACAATGTAGCTGTTTTGCAGTCAAAACGTTGGAATGAAATTTTAGGAAAAATGATTTTAGAAGGAGAGGAAAACAAACTTAGTGAAGAATTTATATTAAGAATGTTTAAAGCGATTCACCAAGAATCTATTAATCATCAGGAGAAAGTATTTAAACAATAAATATTTTTGGCATCTTTGCAAAAGATGACAGGACTCGTTTATAAATCTACAGGAAGTTGGTACACCGTTAAAACAGTTAGCGGTAAGACTTATGAATGCCGAATTAAAGGGAAGTTCCGTTTAAAAGGCATTAAAAGCACGAACCCAATTGCGGTTGGAGATATTGTTGATTTTGAGCTAGAAGCAAATAACGATCAGGTTTCGGGAATAATACACAGAATTCATGAACGGAAAAATTATGTCATCCGTAAATCTGTTAATTTATCCAAGCAAACACATATTATAGCAAGTAATGTTGATTTGGTTTTTTTATTAATTACTATAAATAATCCACCAACATTTCCTAGTTTTATTGATCGTTTTTTGGTGTCTGCCGAAGCCTATTCAATAAAAGCAATCTTGCTTTTTAATAAGATTGACACCTATGATGAAGATACGTTGTTAGAAGTTAAATTTCTGGCTGCCTTGTATCGGAAAATAGGTTACGAATGTATTGGTATTTCTGCTAAAACAGGTAAAAATATTGATAAGGTAAAACAGTTAATGAAAGATAAGGTGAGTATTTTTTCTGGACATTCAGGTGTTGGGAAATCGACCTTAGTTAATGCCATTGAACCTGGATTGGATATAAAAACCAAAGAAATATCAGAGCAACATCAGCAAGGAAAGCATACAACCACATTTGCTGAAATGTATGATCTTAGTTTCGGCGCAAAAATAATTGATACTCCAGGCATAAAAGGATTTGGGGTTGTTGATGTGGAAAAGGAAGAAGTAAGTGGCTTTTTCCCTGAGTTTTTTAAATTACAACAAGATTGTAAATTTAATAACTGTTTACACGTTCATGAACCACAATGCGCTGTTAAGGAAGCTTTAGAAAATGATGAAATAGCCTTCTCAAGATACAAAAGTTACTTGCAGATTTTGGAAGGAGAAGATGAACATTACAGAACCGATAATTTTGAAAAGGAATGAAGGTTGTCGTACAAAGAGTTTCACAAGCTAGTGTAACCATTGATGACAAAACGGTCGCAACCATAACTATTGGATTACTTGTTTTACTAGGAATTATTGATGACGATACTCAAGAAGATATCAATTGGCTCTGCAATAAAATAACGAATCTTCGAATTTTTGGTGATGAGAATGGCGTGATGAACAACTCTTTGTTAGATATTAATGGTGATGCCATTGTAGTGAGTCAATTCACATTACACGCTAATACTAAAAAAGGAAATAGACCAAGCTATATAAAGGCAGCAAAACCAGAAATCGCTATTCCACTCTATGAATCTTTTGTGAAACAACTTGAGAGTAATCTTGGTAAAAAAGTACAAAAAGGAGTATTTGGTGCAGATATGAAAGTGCAATTATTAAACGATGGTCCAGTCACCATCATTATCGATACTCAAAACAAGGAATAATGGCGTCAATCTTTGGACATGCTATTGTTGGATTTACCTTATCAAAAGTTCTTTCTAAGAAAAATTCAAAAATACTTTTATTACTAGCGGTTGCCTCAACAATACTTCCTGACATTGATGTTTTAGCATTTAGTTTTAGCATTCCTTATGAAGCTCCTTTTGGACATCGAGGTTTTGCACATTCCATAGTATTTGCAGTACTTTGGGCTACTTTATTAATGTTCATTTTTGGTAGTCTAAATAGAAAAATATGGTGGATAGTAATTTTTCTATCAACCATTTCTCATGGCATTTTAGATGCTATGACTTCTGGAGGAAAAGGTGTTGGGTTTTTCATTCCATTCAATAATTCAAGATTCTTTTTTCCATTCAGAGAAATTGTAGTGTCACCCATAGGTATTGAAAAATTCTTCTCAGAATGGGGAATAAAAGTTATTTTAAGTGAATTGAAATATATTGTATTGCCTTGTTTTGTTATTTTAATAGTTTTGTTCTTAATAAAAAAAAGTAAATCATGAATATAAAAAACGCTCAATTAGAAGTTGATAATTGGATCAAGGCACATGGTGTACGCTATTTTAACGAGCTTACAAATATGGCTCAACTTACAGAAGAAGTTGGTGAGGTAGCTAGAATTATTGCTCGTCGCTATGGAGAGCAAAGCGAAAAAGAAAGCGATAAAAACAAAGATTTAGCTGAAGAATTGGCTGATGTGATGTTTGTTGTTTTATGCTTGGCCAACCAAACAGGTGTAAATTTGGAAGAAGCATTCAGCAAAAAATTAGATCTAAAAACGAAAAGAGATCACGATAGACATCATAATAATGAAAAATTAAAATAAACTAGTTTCTGCAAAAGCAGTAATCTTTCAAATTATGAATATTCAAATCCAAAAAACGTCCATAAAAGAGGAATCAGCAATAACCATTACAGGTTCAAAAAGTGAATCTAATAGGTTGTTATTGTTACAAGCATTATTTCCTACAATTTGTATTCAGAATATTTCCAATGCTGATGATGCAGTGCTGATGCAAAAAGCCTTAAGCTCAGATTCTGATGTTATTGATATTCACCACGCTGGAACTGCTATGCGTTTTTTAACTGCGTTTTTGGCAACACAAAGTAATCGAAATGTGGTTTTAACAGGATCGTCAAGAATGCAGGAGCGTCCTATTAAAGTTTTGGTTGAAGCATTAAACCAACTTGGAGCAGACATCTCTTATGAGAATCAAGTAGGGTTTCCGCCATTAAGCATAAAGACAAAAGTAATTACTAATAATAAAGTAAGCATTAACGCGAATGTGAGCAGCCAATATATTTCTGCCTTGTTACTTGTTGCGCCTAGTTTAAAAAACGGAATAGAATTAACACTTGAAGGAGAAATTACGTCTATACCATATATAAAAATGACATTGAGTTTACTCAATCAATTAGGCATTGAAACTAATTTTGAAAACAATGTCATTACAGTAAAGCATGCACACAATGGTATTTCTCCAATAATTTTAACTGTAGAATCAGATTGGTCTTCTGCTTCTTACTTTTATAGTATTGTTGCGTTAAGCGATATTGGAACTCAAATTACGTTGTCGTCCTATAAAGAAAGCTCTTTGCAAGGAGATTCAGTTTTATCTGAGATTTATAAAGATTTTGGGGTGGAAACGACTTTTTTAAACAATGAAATGAAATTGGTGAAAGTTAATGACTGCCAAGTGGCAACTATAAACTGTGAGCTAAATAACGCTCCAGATATTGCTCAAACAATTGCAGTGACTTGTTTGGGTTTAGGAGTCAATTGTTATCTTGAAGGACTGCGCACTTTAAAAATAAAGGAAACAGATAGATTAGTTGCTTTAAAAACTGAAATTGAGAAATTCGGAACTAAAGTTAGCATTACAAATGATAGTTTAAGTATTAGTAATATTCAGCCGTTAAATAATAACATTGAAGTTGAAACATACAAAGATCACAGAATGGCAATGGCTTTTGCACCTCTTGGATTAAGAGCAAATTTCGTCATTAATAAAGCAGAAGTGGTATCAAAATCATATCCAGATTTTTGGAAAGATTTATCCCAAATAGGCTTTTCCTTAAAAGAAAATTAAAATAACCATCAATTTACTTGACAACCCCTATTCGCAGGTTGTATATTTGCGACTTTCTAAAAACAAACGCTAAATGAAATTATCGCACTTTCACTTTGATCTGCCAGAAGAATTACTTGCAGAATACCCTTCAGAAAATAGAGATGAATCAAGATTAATGGTTTTGGACAGAGCTAAACAAACTATTGAGCACAAACAATTTAAAGATGTTATTGATTATTTCGATGAAGACGATGTAATGATACTTAACAACACCAAAGTATTTCCTGCTCGACTTTTTGGTAATAAAGAAAAAACTGGTGCTCGTATCGAAGTCTTTTTGTTAAGAGAATTAAATGCAGAGCAACGTCTTTGGGATGTATTGGTAGATCCAGCTAGAAAAATTAGAATCGGTAACAAATTGTATTTTGGAGACGATGATATGTTGGTTGCTGAAGTGATTGATAATACGACATCAAGAGGAAGGACATTACGTTTTTTATATGATGGATCCTATCATGAATTCAGAAAAAAACTAACCCAACTTGGAGAAACACCTTTGCCAAAATATATTAAAAGAGAGGTAGAGCCTTCAGATGAAGAGCGTTACCAAACAATTTTTGCAAAAAATGAAGGAGCAGTGGCTGCACCAACTGCAGGGTTACATTTTTCAAAACATTTATTAAAACGTTTAGAAATTAAAGGAATCAATTTTGCAGAAGTAACTTTACATGTTGGTTTAGGAACATTTAATCCAGTTGAAGTTGAAGATTTGTCTAAACATAAAATGGATAGTGAGGAAATATTTATTAATAGGTTTGCAACTGCTTCAATTAATACTGCTTTAAAAAACAAAAAGCGGATCTGTGCTGTTGGTACAACTGCAATGCGAACTGTTGAAAGTGCAGTATCATCAAGCGGTACATTAAATGAATATGAAGGATGGACGAATAAATTTATTTTTCCACCATATGAATTTAGCATCGCAAATTGTATGATTACCAATTTTCATACACCAAAGTCAACCTTACTAATGATGGCGTCTGCATTTGGAGGCCATGATTTTATTAAGAAAGCTTATCAAGAAGCAATTAAAGAAGGCTACAAGTTTTACAGTTATGGCGATGCCATGTTAATCATATAATTATGTTAGCCTCGAATTTTTCGAGGCTTTTTTATCTCATCAATGTCAACACTAAAAAAAGATATTCGGGCTTTAACAAAAGAACAATTAAGAGATTTTTTTGTTGGGCAAGGTGATAAAGCATTTCGTGGAAATCAAGTCTACGAATGGCTTTGGCAAAAATCTGCTCATAACTTTGATGATATGACGAGTCTCTCCTTAAGTACACGTCAAATGTTGGAGGAACATTTTGTAATCAATCATATAAAGGTTGATACGATGCAACGAAGTTCTGACGGAACTGTTAAAAATGCCGTAAAGCTCCACGATGGATTTATAGTTGAATCAGTATTAATACCAACAAAATCAAGAACAACAGCTTGTGTCTCATCTCAAGTTGGTTGTAGTTTAGATTGTAAATTTTGCGCAACATCACGCTTAAAGCGAATGCGTAATTTAAATCCTGATGAAATTTACGATCAGGTGGTTGCAATTGACAAGGAAAGTAGATTGTATTTTGATAAACCATTGTCAAACATTGTTTTTATGGGAATGGGAGAGCCTTTAATGAACTATAACAACGTTCTTAAGGCAATCGATAAAATCACCTCTCCAGAAGGCTTAGGGATGTCACCAAAACGTATCGTAGTTTCAACTTCAGGAGTGCCAAAGATGATTAAAAAAATGGCTGATGATGAAGTGAAATTCAAATTGGCTGTATCATTACACTCAGCCATTGATGAGGTTAGAACTTCAATTATGCCATTCAATGCAACATTTCCATTAAGCGATCTAAGAGAAGCACTTGAATATTGGTACCTTAAAACAAAAAACAGAATTACCTATGAATACATTGTTTGGGATGGTATTAATGATAGAAAGGAAGATGTAGAAGCATTGATTCAGTTCTGCAAATTTGCACCAAGTAAAGTAAATTTAATAGAATATAACCCTATTGATGATGGTGAGTTTCAGCAAGCAAATGCAAAGGCTATAGATATGTATGTGTCAATGTTGGAAGCAAACCGAATAACTGTAACTGTAAGGCGTTCACGTGGCAAAGATATTGATGCTGCTTGCGGACAGTTGGCGAATAAGAGTTAAATAAAAAATGGTTTAGCAATATCATAGTAAGTCTAGTTTAAAAAATAGGCTTTCAATACGTTTTTTAGTACGTTTGTTATTAATTTTTTGAAGTAAATCTCCTTTTTTGAAAATTGTAGAACAAATAAAACAGCCCATTTCATACGAAATGGATCTCTTTGAACAAAAGTTCCAACTTGCTATGGCAAGTAAGGTGGCTTTGCTCAACCGAATCACTCATTACATTGTAAATAGAAAGGGCAAGCAAATGCGACCTATGTTCTTGTTTTTAGTTGCTAAAATGGTTAATAATGGCGAAGTTAGTGAGCGTACGTATAGAGGTGCTTCTGTTATAGAACTTATACATACTGCGTCTTTGGTTCATGATGATGTTGTTGATGATAGTAATAGACGTCGTGGTTTTTTCTCAATAAATGCGCTTTGGAAGAACAAGATAGCAGTACTTATAGGTGATTATTTTTTATCAAAAGGCATGTTAGTATGTATTGATAACAATGATTTCGATTTACTTAAAATCATTTCCGTCGCTGTTCGTGAGATTGTTGAAGGCGAATTACTTCAAATAGAAAAAGCCAGAAAACTTGATATTACTGAAGCCATTTATTATGAAATAATTCGTCAAAAAACGGCAACCTTAATTGCTGCTTGTTGTAGCCTTGGAGCTGCTTCTGTAAAGCCAAATACTGAAGATGTTGAACGCATGCGGAAATTTGGTGAACTCATCGGAATGGCATTTCAAATTAAAGACGATTTGTTTGATTATGGTCAAGAGGCCATTGGCAAGCCAACCGGAATTGATATCAAGGAACAAAAAATGACCTTGCCACTTATCCATGTTCTAAATAATTGTTCAAAAAAAGAACAAGATTGGGTAATAAATTCAATCAAAAAGTATAATAAAGACCAAAAACGCGTCAAAGAAGTCATTGCTTTTGTAAAAGATAAAGGAGGTTTGGAATATGCAGTTACAAAAATGAAGCAATTTCAAGAAGAGGCTTTACTAATATTGAATAACTACTCTGAATCTGAATTTAAAAGGGCATTGATTCTAATGGTCAATTATGTTATTGAACGAAAAAAATAATTCTTCTATTTAAATTTCAGAAATCAATTCTATTTTTCATCTATAGTTTTTTTTAATTATCTTTAAGCAAATACCAACCACCATGCAAAAAAGAGACTTTATTAAAAAAATTTCACTCGGGGCTTTGGCTACACCTTTATATGCTAGTATACTTAATTCTTGTTTAGGAGAAGTTGCATCATCTTCGGCAGCTGAGCTTTCAACAAATGAATGTTTTTGGTTAAAAGTTAGAAGTGATTATAAACTAAAACCAGATTACATTAATCTTGAAAGCGGTTATTACAATATTATTCCAACACCAACACTTAATGCTATGATAGAGCATGCTAAAATGGTTAACTATC
>CALGIH010000178.1 GCA_937916035.1 uncultured Lacinutrix sp. | reverse complement strand
CAACAATCGTTTAAATATACCTCTGGTGAACTTTCACGGTTAATCAATGCTATTAGATTAGCAGCTAAGGTTGTTAATCACGAAGTAAACAAAGCAGGATTGGTTGATATTATAGGAACAGCTGGAGACACTAACATTCAGGGAGAAGAGCAGCAAAAACTAGATGTCATTGCAAACGATTTGTTTATAAAATCAATGACCAGAAGAAACATTGTTTGTGGAATTGCAAGTGAGGAAGAGGATGATTTTATTGCAATAAACAGTCAAGATGAAAATCATCAAAATAAGTATGTAGTACTTATTGATCCTTTGGATGGCTCTTCTAACATTGATGTAAACGTGTCTGTTGGAACAATTTTCTCAATATACAGACGTGTTACCGAAGTTGGAACTCCTGTTACTATTGATGATTTTCTGCAAAAAGGAAATATGCAAGTAGCAGCAGGTTATGTTATTTACGGAACATCAACCATGTTGGTTTATACAACTGGAGATGGAGTAAATGGTTTTACTTTAAATCCAGCAATTGGATCTTATTATTTGTCACATCCTGATATGAATTTCCCTGAGGATGGACAGATTTATTCAGTAAATGAAGGTAATTATGTTCAATTTCCTCAAGGCATAAAAGACTATATAAAGTATTGCCAAATGGAAGAAGGCGATAGACCTTATACAAGTAGATATATTGGTTCTTTGGTATCAGATTTTCATAGAAATATGATAAAAGGTGGTATTTATATGTATCCAAAAAGTTCTGTGAACTCTAATGGAAAATTACGTTTGTTATATGAATGTAATCCAATGGCTTTTATAGCAGAGCAAGCTAATGGTAAGGCTAGCGATGGTTTTACAAGAATTATGGATATTCAACCAACAGAATTACACCAACGTGTACCATTTTTGTGTGGAAGTAAAAACATGGTAGAAAAAGCCGAAGAGTTTATGCAAAAAGCATAACATAAAAAAAGCGAACTGAAAAGTTCGCTTTTTTATGTTCTTAATGAACTATTATTGATTCATAGTTCTCATTTCTTCTGTAAAGGTATCAAGGTCAATATTTTGATGCACTAACTTCAATGCTTTGTCAGTAATATATTTTACATTTTCAGACTTAAACCCTAGTCCTATACATATTTTTCTTAACATTTTAACCTGATCTTTACCTTCCAAGTGATCTGCCCAAAGCATTCTTGATAAATCATATAAACGCTCTAAACGGCTATCAAATGATAAAGGAGGATTGATTGGATGTGTTTTATAATCTTTTAATATTTCTTTATAATCGTGCTCCGAAACATTTAAATTTCGTGCTAAGCGATCTAAAAATGCTTTTTCTGCATCGTTAATTACTCCATCGCTCATAGCAATTCTTACAATAGCGGCAAAATGATCTTCATTACGCTTTTTAAAACCACTATCAAATAAATCTGAAATTGACATATCTTGTATTAAATTTTTAGTAATGCAAATATAATATTATATAACATTTTTAAACCTATAAAAACTAAAATTCTAACAAACAATTATTCTATATTTGCAAAAATTTTTTCTGAGTGAGTAAAACCCTTATCTCGCAAAACTTTGCACAGTCTTTGCAATTGCAAAAACTGCAAAATGCTATATCCCAAAATCAAACAAAAACACATTTAAAAGGACTCATCGGTTCCTCGTTGTCTTTTGTTATTACTGAATTATTTAAAAAAGCAGACCAACCATTTTTACTTATTTTTAATGATAAAGAGGAGGCTGCATTTTACTTAAATGACTTAGAAGAGTTACTTTCTGAAAAGGATGTATTGTTTTATCCTGGGAGTTATAGACGCCCTTACCAAATTGAAGAAACAGACAATGCCAACGTACTGCTAAGGGCTGAGGTTTTAAACCGAATTAATTCACGTAAAAAGCCTGCCATTATTGTTTCCTATCCAGATGCGCTTTTTGAAAAGGTGGTAACTCGAAAAGAATTAGAGCGTAACACCTTAAAAATCGGACTTAACGATAATTTGTCTATTGATTTTGTAAACGAGATGCTGTTTGAATATCATTTTAAACGTGTGGATTTTGTTACAGAACCTGGTGAGTTTTCAGTTCGTGGTGGTATTGTTGATGTGTTTTCTTTTTCTCATGATGAGCCTTACCGAATTGAGTTTTTTGGCGATGAAGTAGATAGTATAAGAACGTTTGATGTTGAGACACAATTATCCATAGATCAGGTTAAAAAAATTGGGATCATACCAAATGTTGCCAATAAGTTTCTAGAAGAAAGTAGACAAAGTTTCCTAAACTATATTGCCCAAAAAACAGTTGTTTTCACTAAAAGTGCAGATGTGTTGTTTTCAAGAATTGACGATTTCTATGCAAAGGCTATTGAAGCATTTAATAATTTATCGACTGATATTAAACATGCTGAACCTGAAGAACTTTTTTGTGATTCTAAATTATTAAAAAAGCAACTTTTGGAATTTAATGTTGTTGAGTTTGGAACACAATCAGTTTTTAGTAACAATGACAATGTTATTCCATTCAATATATCTCCACAACCTTCATTCAATAAACAATTCGATTTATTGATTGAAAACTTAAACACCAATCACAGTGAAGGTTATTCCAATTATATAAGTTGTCTTTCTGAACAACAAGCACAACGATTTCATGATATTTTTGATGATGTTCATCAAGATGTACAATACAAAACATTTGTGCTGTCCTTATATCAAGGTTTTATAGATCATGACGATAAAATTGTATGCTATACAGATCATCAAATTTTTGAAAGATACCACAAGTTCCATCTTAAAAACGGCTATGCGAAAAAGCAAGCAATAACTTTAAAGGAGCTCACAAATCTTGACGTTGGTGATTATGTTACACATATTGATCATGGTATTGGTCGCTTTGGTGGTTTGCAAAAAATTGATGTTGAAGGCAAGAAACAAGAAGCCATAAAATTAGTATATGGAGAGCGTGATGTGTTGTATTTGAGCATTCACTCATTGCATAAAATCACGAAGTTTAATGGAAAAGATGGAAAGCCTCCTAAGATTTATAAATTAGGAAGTAAAGCATGGAAAACCCTCAAGCAAAAAACCAAATCACGTGTTAAAGAAATTGCTTTTAATCTCATTAAATTATACGCAAAACGAAAGCTAGAGAAAGGATTTCAATATCGACCAGATAGCTATTTGCAGCTAGAATTAGAGGC
>CALGIH010000177.1 GCA_937916035.1 uncultured Lacinutrix sp. | reverse complement strand
GCTCCACGCCATTTGGATCATTAACTCCAACCACAACCATTTTTCTTTTTGAATTGTACCATTGATCAACTAAATCATTTAGAAGTCCATCATCAATCCTTTTAGGTCTTAAAAAAACGTCGTCACCTTTTGGGTTCACTGATAAGTTATCGACCATTTCGTATAAAGGTTCATCAAGCGGAACATTAATATGAACAGGTCCCTTTTTATAAATAGCCTTATTTAGGGCTTCATTAATCTCTGCTTCATTTTGCCTTTGAATGCTTTGCTGTATGCCCAATAACCTTTCCAGTTTATTTTCTATACTCTTAAAAATGGCTAGCTCATCATTTTTTAAAAAACCGTTTACTTCTCTTATGTCTTGCCTTAAGTTCGAAGAAAACAAAATATGATTTTGAAATACATTTTTTTGATTTATTGTTTGTCCATCACCAACATCAATTAAATGTTCAGGTCTATCTGCACTTAAAACAACTAAAGGAATATCACTGTAAAAAGCCTCTGCAATGGCTGGATAATAATTTAACAAGGCACTTCCAGAGGTGCAAACTATTGCAACAGGTTTTCTTAATTGCTGAGCCATTCCTAAAGCAAAAAATGCAGCACAGCGTTCATCTACAATACTATAGCATTTAAAAGAAGAATCATTTGTAAACCCAATGGTTAAAGGTGCATTTCTACTTCCAGGTGAAATTACAATATGTTCAATTTTCTTTATTTTAAAAAGCTGGATAACCGTTTGCGCTAAAGGAATTTTTGGGTACTTCATTATGTTACAAAGATACTAAATGGAAACTATTTTCAACCAGTAATTACTAAGACAATACACTCTTTGTTGTGTACATTTTGACAATGGTTTCTTCCCATTCTTTTTCTGGATTTGAAGCTTTTGTAATACCTCCTCCAACATATATTGTTGCTGAATTATTTTTTAATTGCATGCATCTTAAATTTACAAACAAATGTGAAGCTCTTTTGTTATAAGTAAATGCCCTGTTTTCAATATTAAGTTTTCCAGTTCTTGGTTTTATATTGACCCCTTTATTTAGCTCTCCTAAGAACCCTGAATAAAACTCTCTATTATAATTTTCATTATCTAATATGAATTGCATGGCTTCAATTTTTGGTAGCCCACAAACTGCAGGAGTTGGATGCAAAGCATAGATAAGTTTTTGCAAACTGTTTTCGTGTTCATTCAATCTTCCAATAAGATCACTTTTAATATGCAATACATTGCCTGCTCTAATTGTTTCTGGCTCTGAAATATCTAATTTTGACGTAAATGAATCCAAATTATTTGTAACATAATCCGTAACCATTTGCTGTTCATCACGCTCTTTTTGGTTCCATATAACATCCATAACGCCTTCATATTCTTGCGTTCCTGCTAATGCCATTGTTGAGAAATCATTACCCTCAACTTGTAAAAGAGTTTCAGGCGTAGCACCTACCCAAAGGCCTACTTTTGGATGGTACCAAAAATACACAAAAGCAGAATTATAAGTGTGTAGCAAACGTTTAAAAATCAATAAAGGATCTGCATTCAGATTATTAATTTCAACATGTCTAGATAAGACTACCTTTTCAAAATCTCCTTTATTAATGCTGTTAATTCCCTTCTGCACTAATGCAATATGGCTTTCTTTATCTCCAACTGAATCATCCTTTAAAACGTCAAAATCTTCAAGAATAACATCTTCTTCAGTCATCAACGTTTTGGACATGCTTAAGGGAATCAGTATAGCATCCTTTCGAATGTCAAAAGGCGCAAAAACAAAACCACTTTCCGCGTAGTTTTCTATTTTATGAAGTGTTTGGTCCTTTTGCAATAACGCTCTTATTTGAAACGTTCTAGGTTTACTATAAGCAACGAAGGGAAGCTCTTTACTATAATGTTCTTGGAGGCTTCTAAAAAAAGGTTCTGAGCTCATATAGCGTTATACAGGTTTAGGAATGGCAACCGTTGTTAATTTACACAACGATATAAGATTCTGTTGGTCATCCGTAATTCTTACCTCCAATAACTGAGTGGTTCTACCTTTATGAATAAAAGTTGCTTTAGCATATACGTGACCTTCTTTCACACTTTTAATATGATTAGCAGAAATTTCAATGCCACGAACAAATACATTCTTTAAATCTAAAAACATATGCGCTGCAAAACTTCCTGTAGTTTCAGCCAGAGCGACTGTTGCTCCTCCATGAAGCACACCATCAGGCTGATAAACTCTAGAATTAACTGGCATTTTAGCAACTACAAAATCATCACCAAAGTCAATAAATTCGATATTTAAGGTTTCCATTAAGGTGTTTTTACAAATAGAATTTGCGTGAGCTATCACATCTTGTTTAGATAATTGCATATAAAAAGTTTACTTTTAATCTCTATTTTGTAAATGTACAAAACCGAAGGCAAAAATGAATTCAACCGAAAAAGAAATATCATACAAATCTACGAATAGCTATTCAATCTTAAATAACTTGACCGAAGCTACAAAAAATGTGTGGTTTGTGTGTCATGGTATGAGTTATTTAAGTCGCTATTTCTTGAAATATTTTAAAGATTTAAATCCAGACGAAAACTATATCATCGCTCCTCAAGCACAAAGTAAATATTATATTCCTCCAACTTATAAACACGTTGGTGCTTCTTGGCTCACCAAGGAAAACACACTAAGAGAAACTGATAATGTGATGCGTTATTATGATGCAGTGTTGGAAACTGAAAATATTTCTAAAGACAAAAACATAATAGTTGTTGGTTATTCACAAGGAGTAAGTGTAGCGATGCGCTATATAGCAAATAGACAATTACATTGTAGTCAATTAGTTTTGATGTCTGGTGGTATCCCTAAAGAATTGGTAGCTGATGATTTTAAATTCCTAGAAGAAAAAACTAAAATCACGATGATTTATGGAACACAAGATGAATACCTCAATGATGAACGTATGCAATCTGAAAGTAATCGTGTAATTGAATTATTTGGAAATAATGTTACTATAAAACCTTTTGACGGCGAGCATATCGTGAATGTAGAAATGATTAACAACCTAGTTTAGTCTGTCATTGCTGCGAAAGCAGGGATCTACTAGCAAATTATATATTTTATAAATGGATTCCTGCCTTCGCAGGAATGACAATAACAATAAACAGTTTCCCACTTTTGTGGGAATAAAATAAATCCCAATGAATCCAGCAACCCTAGAAAACGAGCGCGTAAAGTTATCATTACTTTATTTAAGTAAT
>CALGIH010000176.1 GCA_937916035.1 uncultured Lacinutrix sp. | reverse complement strand
AGACGAACACGAATTACAAAGTTATTTTATTTCAAGGATAGAAAAATACTTAAACAGTAAAGGCAGACAAATTATTGGTTGGGACGAAATTTTGGAAGGTGGATTAGCGCCAAATGCCACAGTCATGTCTTGGCGTGGATTTAATGGTGCTATAGAAGCCGCAAAACAACATCATAATGTTATTTTAACACCTGGTTCTCATAGTTATTTTGACCATTATCAATCTGAAAACGGTGATGAACCACTTGCAATTGGTGGCTTCTTGCCATTGAAAAAAGTTTATGATCTTAATCCTATTCCTGAAGAATTAACGCCAGAAGAAGCTAAATATGTACTTGGTGCACAAGGGAATGTTTGGACAGAATACATACCTACCTCTGAAAAAGTTGAGTATATGGTTTTCCCTAGAATATTAGCTCTTAGCGAAGTCGTCTGGTCAAATCCTGAACATAAAAACTATGAAGAATTTGTATCAAAAGTTGAGCATTTTCATAAACGATTGAATGCTTTAGATATTAATTATGCAAATCATTTGTATGAAATTCAAGGTGAATTAGTCTCTAATGAGAACAAAGTAGCCTATCAATTGCAAACGTCCTCTAAAGGAAAAACAATTCGGTTTACTTTAGATGGCTCTGAACCTACAATAAACTCTGAGGCCTATAATAACCCTGTCCCAATTACTGAAAGCGTTAACATTAAAGCTGCTGTTTTTAATTCGGATGGTAAATTAGGAGACACATTTTCACAAAACATAAATTTGCACAAAGCTGTTGGAAAGAAAATAAGCATCAACAAAGAACTAAACACATCCTATCCTGGAAGTGGCGCAGCAGGATTGGTTAATGGCATTTCAGGAAGTGATACACGTTATGGAGATAAAGAATGGTTAGGTTTTTCGGGAGAAGATATTGACCTAGAAATTGATTTAGGAGAAGAAACTGAGGTTAGTTCTATAATAACAAGATTTCACAATGGTAATGGACAATGGATTTATGCACCAAAGCAGATAACGATAAGTTATGATAATAATGAAGCATCTATAATAGATATTCCAAGTTCTGAAGAATTACTAATTCCAATTCAAATTTTCGCAAACAAGAAAGTAAAACTTGTTACATTGAGCATTCCAAATTATGGAATTATTCAAGAAGGCAAACAAGGCGCTGGTAATAAAGCTTGGACGTTTATTGATGAAATCATTGTGAATTAACGACCAATTGTCATTCCTGCGTAGGCAGGAATCCACTTTAAATAAAATTAATAAGATTCCCACTTTCGTGGGAAATAAATATGAAACTAGAAATCTGTGCCAACTCATATCAATCTGCTTTAAACGCTCAAAAGGCTGGAGCACACCGCATCGAATTATGTTCTGAGCTCTCAGTTGGCGGCATTACACCTAGTTATGGACTAATAAAACAAGTAATTGACACGCTTTCAATTGCTGTTTTTGTGCTAATCAGACCAAGAAGTGGCAACTTTACTTATTCCGAAGAAGAATTCGATGTCATGAAACACGATATTCAATTATGTAAAAACTTAGGTTGCGCTGGAATTGTTTCAGGCGTTTTAAATAAAGACAATACAATCGATATTGAAAGAACTCAAGAATTGATTGAGCTTTCAAAACCATTAGAGTTTACATTCCATCGTGCCTTTGATTGCGTTGAAAACCCACAAGAAGCCTTAGAACAATTAATTAATTTAGGTGTGGAAAGAGTTTTAACTTCTGGCTTAGAAGCTTCTGCCGAAAAAGGTTTAGAATTACTAAAACAATTGAAAGAACATGTAAATGGAAGAATTACAATACTTCCTGGTAGTGGCATTAATCTTCAAAACGCAAAATTGTTTAAAGATGCTGGATTCTTAGAAATTCATTTATCAGCTTCTAAGGTCGTAAAAAACAATAGTAAAAGTTCAATGTTTGATGAGATTCAAAAGGAATCAAACATTGAGACTATCAAAATTATTTTAAAAATTATTAATGATGAAGCATAGTTTTTGGTTTATCATATTAATATGCTGTTTTGGGTGTCAAAATGAATCCGACCTTCCTGAGGTTATTTCTCTACACAACAATTGGGAATTCAAAAAAGTTAACGATACTAATTGGAATCCTGCAACCGTTCCAGGGAATGTGCATTCCGATTTATTAGAAAACAAACTAATCGAGCATCCCTTTATTGGAAATAATGAAGCCGAATTACAATGGATTTCAGAAACCGATTGGGAATATAAAACCACATTTTCAGTTGATAAAGAAACACTTCAGAAACAACACATCGAACTCAATCTTGAAGGATTAGACACCTATGCTTCAATTTTCTTAAACAATCGTTTGATTTTAAAATCTAACAATGCATTTCGTGAATTTCAAGTAAATGTAAAATCTATACTAAAAGTTGAAAACGAATTACGAATTGTATTTGAAAACACCACAAAATATGAAGAACGAGAAAAATCCAAATTAGGCTATACTTTGCCTGAAGGCAATCGCATTTTCACTAGAAAAGCACAGTTTCAATATGGTTGGGATTGGGGACCAAAACTAAATACGGCTGGAATTTGGCGATCTGTAAAACTAAGTGCCTGGAATCAATTGAAAATTGAAGACGTTTATATAAAACAAATTCAATTAAACGATTCAATAGCTGAACTTTCTCTTGACATAGAAATTGATTCAACCATAAAAGAAGAAATCGCATATGAAATCTATGTAAATGATACATTAAACTCAACATTTCAAACAAAAAATAACCCAAAAGCGGCTTTTGAAATCAAAAACCCAAAACGTTGGTGGCCTCATAATTTAGGAGATCCTTATTTATATGACATAAAAGTTGTCATTAAAAAAGACAAGACTGTTCTAGATAGTAGCTCTACAAAAATAGGCTTAAGAACTATTGAGTTAATTACAGAAAAAGATTCAATAGGAGAATCCTTCTATTTTAAAGTCAATGATGTTCCTGTCTATGCCAAAGGCGCTAATTACATTCCGCAAAACAGCATGCAAAACAAGGTCACTGATGCACATTATGAAACACTATTGAATGATGCTGTTGCAGCTAATATGAACATGCTTAGAGTTTGGGGAGGAGGCATATATGAGAATGATATCTTTTATGATTTATGTGACGAAAAAGGCATTCTGGTTTGGCAAGATTTTATGTTTGCTTGTGCTATGTATCCTGGAGATGAAGACTATTTAGAAAACGTAAAACAAGAAGCGATTGATAATGTAAAACGCTTAAGAAATCATGCAAGTATTGCTTTATGGTGTGGTAATAACGAAAATAGTGAAGGTTGGCATCGTTGGGGCTG
>CALGIH010000175.1 GCA_937916035.1 uncultured Lacinutrix sp. | reverse complement strand
CATCACAATTGAACAAAAAAATGGCAATAAAACAATAGCTTCAGAAAATTCTGTAGCTGAAATTCCAATAAAAAATAAGAACAATTAATTAACTTTAATTGTTACATGAGGCTTTCTAAGAATTGATTAATAGTATATATCTTTAAATATAGAAAGACTCTTTTTTATTTAATAATTTTGGATAGAAATATCATACTTCCAGATAAGACACTTAAATTTATTAGAAACACGTATCTTTGTATAAAGAAAATACTTTATGAAGCTTCTACTTATTACATTCATTTTGTTAGGCCTAGGAATTGCTGGATTGGCAATTAAATTATGGGCGAAAAAAGATGGTGAATTTGCAGGAACATGTGCTAGTCAAAATCCAATGATTAACAAAGAGGGAACATCTTGTGGGTTTTGTGGAAAAACTCCAGACCAGTTTGAAGATTGCAACGATCCTCAACATTCTTAGTCTAAAATGTCTGTTTTTGAGGCGCTGCTATACACTTTCATAGCAACTATTAGTATTCAATTTGTTTATTATGTATTACTTTTCTCGAAGTTTGCCTTTGCCAAAGAAGAGCAACCATCATTAAAAAACATTCCTGTTTCAATTATTGTTTGTGCTAAAAACGAAGCTGGAAATTTAGCTGAATTAATTCCAAAATTATTAGAGCAAGATTACGAACAGTTTGAGATTGTATTAATAAATGATTCCTCTAGCGATGATACGTTAGAAATAATGGAATCGTTCAAATCAGATCACTCCAACATAAAAATTGTTGATGTAAAAAGCAATGAAGCTTTTTGGGGAAATAAAAAATACGCCTTAACACTTGGCATCAAAGCTGCAGCTCACGATTTTTTATTATTTACGGATGCTGATTGTGTTCCAAAATCAAACCAGTGGGTAAAAGCAATGAGCAGCCATTTTTCTAATGAAAAATCAATCGTTATTGGCTATGGTGCTTATGCAAAACATAAAGGGTCATTTTTAAATAAACTCATTCGGTTTGAAACTTTGTTTACTGCGATGCAATACTTCGCATATTTTAAAATTAGATTGCCTTATATGGCAGTTGGACGAAATCTAGCCTATAGAAAAGACACCTTCTACAATGTAAATGGTTTCATGAATCATTTTAAAATCAGATCAGGTGACGACGATTTATTTGTAAATGAAGCAGCCACAGCACAAAACACAAGCATTTGTTTCTCAGAAGATAGTTTTACAATATCTCAACCAAAGACAACTCTTAATGAATGGATCAATCAGAAACGTCGTCATGTTTCAACCGCTAACCATTACAAATTCAAGCATAAATTTTTATTAACTCTGTTTTATGTTTCTCAAGTCACTTTTTGGTTGCTTGCAATTATATTGTTAATTGTAACTTTTAAGCCTATAATAGTTACTTCACTAATTGTTTTTCGCTTCTTATTTCAATATCTAATTATTAACTATTCAGCAAAGAAATTAGATGAAGCTGATACTATTTTACTATTACCTTTATTAGAACTCTTTTTAATTGTTTCGCAATTTTCTATCTTTATGACCAATCTTATATCAAAACCAACACATTGGAAATAAGCCAAGCCATTGAAAAGGCAAAAGAAAATAATCAAATTGCATTTAATTTTTTACTTGATAAATTTTGGAATGATGTTTACGGATTTCTTCTAAAACGTACTGAAAATGAAAATGATGCAGAAGATATAACCATTGAAGCTTTTTCTCGTGCCTTTGACAAAATAAGTTCCTTCGACTCAAAATACAAGTTTAAAACATGGCTTATTACTATAGCCAAAAATTTACATGTGGATTTTCTTAGAAAGAAAAAAATTAGCGTTTCTGGCGATAAAAGAAATCATGATGGACATCATGCTAATCAAATAATTGATGAATCTCCTTCTCCTGAAGACATTTTAATTACTGAACAAAACTTGGCTAAATTGTTACGCGATATTAAAAAATTAAAACCTCATTATCAAGAAGTTATTAATTTAAGGTACTTTCAAGAATTAAGCTATCAAGAAATTTCTAATGAACTGCATGAACCAATGAGTAATGTAAAGGTTAAACTTCTTCGTGCAAAAAAACTATTGGCAGAAATTATTCAAAAGAAAAAATGAGAATAAGTCTAAAAAGATTAGGTCCAGGTCTATTATTTGCGGGAGCCGCAATTGGAGTTTCACATTTAGTACAATCTACAAGAGCAGGAGCCGATTTCGGCCTTGGCTTACTTTGGGCTTTATTGTTGGTCAACTTATTTAAATATCCTTTTTTTCAATTTGGTCCGCGTTATGCTTCAGCTACAGGCGAAAGCTTATTAGATGGTTACAAAAAGCTGGGCAAAGGGATTTTAGTTACTTACTATATCCTTACGTTTGCCACAATGTTCACCATTCAGACTGCTGTCACAATCGTTACTGCTGGCATAGCATCATCTCTTTTTGGCGATTTTTTAAGTATAGAAATGTGGACCGTTGTTATTCTTATCATCTGTTTATTACTTCTCATTATTGGTCGCTACAAGCTTCTTGACGTTATGATGAAGATCATAATAATTACTTTAACGATAAGTACTTTAGCTGCTGCTTTTGCAGCTATTTCAAATAGTAACGGCCCTATTTCGTTAGTTCAAATACTACCAAAAGAAACTCTCGAAATTGGTTTCTTG
Organism: uncultured Lacinutrix sp.; assembly: GCA_937916035.1. Lineage (GTDB taxonomy): Bacteria > Bacteroidota > Bacteroidia > Flavobacteriales > Flavobacteriaceae > CAJQLB01. The sequence goes on along the minus strand of CALGIH010000175.1, from coordinate 2,803 downwards.
ATTGCGTTTATGGGTTGGATGCCTGCACCTTTAGATATTTCAGTGTGGCATTCGCTTTGGACAATTGAAAAGAACAAAGAAGACAACAGCTTCAACACAAAATCAGCACTATTTGATTTTAATATTGGCTATGTAAGCACCATTATTTTAGGCATATGTTTTGTGCTGTTAGGGTATTTGGTAATGTATAGTCAAAATGAAACTTTTAGTAATAATGGTGGTGAATTTGCAAATCAATTAATAGATATGTACACCTCTAGTCTTGGCAGTTGGTCTTATGTAATTATTGGTATTGCAGCATTTACAACCATGTTTAGTACCACATTAACCACGCTTGATGCATCTCCAAGAGCAATGCATAGAACATCACAACTATTATTTAGCAATACATTTAAAAACGGCTATATATTTTGGATTTTATTGCTTGCAGTTGGCACTATAATTATCTTTTTTGTCTTCGCGTCTGAAATGGGATTGCTAGTTAAAATAGCAACCATTTTATCTTTTTTAACTGCACCATTTTATGCCATCATCAATTACAGACTTATTAGCAGTAATCATACACCTAAGGAATGGCGGCCTTCACTAAAAATGCATATTTTAAGTTGGTCAGGTATTATTTTTTTAATTGGTTTTTGTGTTTGGTACCTCACCCTAATATAGTATATTTTTAAGTTTATACTTCGTATCTTTGTACCTTATCAATAGAGAATGAATATAGAAATTGCTTCCAATAAAACATCAGAACGAATCCCTAAACCTAAATGGCTGCGCGTTAAGCTGCCAACTGGTAAAAAGTATACAGAGCTTCGTGGTTTAGTAGACAAATACAAACTAAATACTATTTGCGCCTCTGGAAGTTGTCCAAATATGGGAGAATGTTGGGGAGAAGGCACTGCTACGTTCATGATTCTTGGAAACGTCTGTACGCGTTCTTGTGGTTTTTGTGGTGTTAAAACTGGAAGACCAGAAACTGTAGATTGGGACGAACCTGAAAAAGTAGCTAGATCCATAAAAATCATGGACATCAAACATGCTGTTTTAACAAGTGTTGATCGCGATGATTTAAAAGATATGGGAAGTATAATGTGGAGCGAAACTGTAAAAGCAGTAAGACGAATGAATCCTGAAACAACAATGGAAACGCTTATTCCAGATTTTCAAGGTATTGAAAAACATATAGATCGTATTTTAGATGTTTCTCCTGAAGTTATTTCTCACAATATTGAAACCGTTAGAAGGTTAACAAGAGAAGTGCGTATTCAAGCTAAATACGATAGAAGTTTAGGTGTTTTAAAATATTTAAAAGATGCTGGACAACGCAGAACTAAATCAGGTATCATGCTTGGGCTTGGTGAAACTAGAGACGAAGTGATTGAAACACTTCACGATTTAAAAGCTGCTAATGTTGATGTTGTTACTATTGGGCAATATTTACAACCAAGTAAAAAACATTTGCCAGTAAAACAGTTTATTCTTCCAGATCAATTTCAAGAATATAAAGAAATAGGCCTTGATCTTGGTTTCCGACATGTAGAAAGTAGTGCTTTAGTTAGATCTTCATATAAAGCACAAAAACACATTAATTAAGATGATACGAGTTGCCATAAACGGGTTTGGTCGTATTGGAAGACGTGTATTCAGACTACTTCATGAACATTCTCAAATAGAAATTGTTGCCATTAATGACTTAGCAGATTCCAGAGCATTAAGTCATTTATTAAAATACGATAGTATTCATGGTGTATTTAAGACATCCATAACATATGATGATGATCATATTATTGTTAACGATAAAAAAATCACATTCTCAAATCATTTACATCCAAAAGATACTAATTGGAAAACAGATAACGTCGATATAATTGTTGAGGCTTCAGGTAAATTTAAAACTCGTTTAGATTTACAATATCACATTACAAATGGCGCAAAAAAAGTAATATTAGCAGTTCCACCGCAAGATGATGATATACCAACAGTAGTTTTGGGTATTAATGATGATATTCTATCAGATTCTGAAACCATCATTTCAAATGCTTCCTGCACTACTAACAATGCTGCGCCTATGATTGCAGTGATAAATGAACTTGCACTAGTTAAGCAGGCTTATATAACAACAGTACATTCTTATACTACAGATCAGAGTTTGCATTACCAACCTCATCGCGATTTACGTCGTGCAAGAGCTGCAGGACAATCTATTGTTCCAACTACAACTGGAGCTGCAAAAGCACTCACAAAAATATTTCCTGAACTGTCAGATGTTATTGGAGGTTGTGGCATTAGAGTTCCAGTAGCAAATGGCTCGCTTACTGATATTACCTTCAATATTACCAAAACAGTTAGTGTTTCAGACATTAATAATGCCTTTAAAAAAGCTTCGGAAAATCGTTTTAAAGGAATTTTAGAATATACTGAAGATCCGATTGTTTCCATTGATATTGTCGGCAACACTCATTCTTGCATTTTTGATGCACAAATGACTTCCGTTATTGGAAATATGGTTAAAATTATTGGTTGGTACGATAATGAAACTGGATATTCAAGTAGAATAATTGATTTAATACTGAAATTGTCTTCAAAATAATTATTGTTCAAATTACATAATTTTTACAAAAAAGTGCATTTAATCGAATATATTGTTATATTTGTCGATAAAATGACTTAAAAATGTCCCGAATCAAATATTACATGTTTGTTTCTTTGGTCTTGATTTGCGCAGTAATTTACTCTCAAAATAAAATTGAGGATGATGAAGAGTTACAGCAAAGTGAAATTGCATTTGGCATTCAAACTGCCGAAT
>CALGIH010000174.1 GCA_937916035.1 uncultured Lacinutrix sp. | reverse complement strand
CATTATACCTTTGAAAAAATCTCAAAATCATCGAAGAAAAAAACCTCAAAACCGTTTATTGATTTATTGTTAATCAATACCATAATCCCTTTAAAGTATTGTTATTCAAAATACAATGGACAAGACAATCATGAAGACATTCTTAAACTAATTCAAGAAATTAAATCTGAAAAGAATAGTATCGTTGATAAATTTCAATCGCTCAAGCCTGTTTCAAAAACGGCAATGCAATCACAAGCTTTATTACAATTAAAATTTTTTTATTGTGATAAAAATAAATGTTTGCAATGTGCAATTGGAAATTCAATTTTAAAGTGGAATTGATTACATTGCGCGAATGAATATTTTCTATAAAGCCTTACTTTATTTTCAAAAACATGGTTACTATGTTTGTCAGCGCATTGCTGATCGTGTGGGTATTAGAGCAAAGGTTGTGCGAACTTCATTCATGTACCTCACATTCGTAACACTTGGTTTTGGTTTTGCACTTTATTTATTCATCGCATTCTGGATGCGAATAAAAGATTTATTGTACACAAAGCGAAGTTCAGTTTTTGATTTATAATCTATGGCAAATCCGATAATAAAGGTATTTCGATCTAAAATAAATAAAGCAGTTAGCCTCTTATTGTATTGCTATTTGTTGGTGTTGTTGGGTTTAAAATCATGGCCAATTATAATTGGATTGACGCCCTATACATGACAGCTATAACGGAGATCACATGGCATCCTTGGTCGTTGTTCCAGATTTGTTTGAGTTTATTGATAACCTCTCAATAGTTGGTGAAACGAATATAAATTTAGAAGAAATTTTAATAGAAAAGTTATACGATACTTCTGAAATTAAAACCATTAGAGATTTAGACTTACGTAAAAAGACAGGCTGTAATGTTATAGGTTACAAAAATGAAGAAGGCGAATACCTTATTAATCCAGAAGCAGATCTTAAATTAATGCCAAATTCTAAAATAATTGTTTTAGGTCGTCCTGAACAAATACAAAAATTAAACTCAATTTATAATATAGAAGTGGAGTAAGCTTTTTAACAACCAATTTTTTAAAAACTCACTTTTTTTTAGCATCTTGCGACTTTAAACTAACAATTTTAATAAAACTACTAACTAATAATTTTAATTATGAAGAAATATCTTCTTTCAATGTTTACTTTAATATTACCACTTCTAACCTTTGCACAGGAGAACGAAGTAGGTTTAGATCAAAAGATTGATCAGGCATTTACACCAATAGCTGATTTTTTTGAAAAAGTCATTTTCTTTAATGTTTGGCACAATCCAGATATCCCTTTTGTGCTTTTATTACTAGTAGGTAGTGCCTTGTTTTTCACTATCTATTTTGGCTTTCCAAATTTCAGATATTTCTGGACTGCGATAAATACAGTAAGAGGAAAGTATGAAGATATTGAAAAACATGGTGCCAAAGAATTGTATGGCGAAGGTGGTGTTGCTCAAGGAGTAGATATAAATAAAGTAGATATTGAAGAACATTTAGTCAGTGTTGAAAACAAATTAGCTGTTGATGGCGATATTATAGATACCATACGTGATGAAAGTTCAGATGGTGAAGTAAGTCACTTTCAGGCTTTGGCAACTGCGGTTTCTGGTACTGTTGGAAATGGAAATATTGCTGGTGTGGCCTTGGCAATTGCCTTAGGTGGTCCAGGAGCAACATTTTGGATGATTGTTTGTGGTTTGTTAGGAATGTCAACAAAGTTTGTTGAGTGTACTTTAGGTGTTCAGTATAGAGATGTAGGAGAAGATGGAACTATTTATGGAGGTCCTATGTATTACATAAGTAAAGGACTTAAAAATAAAGGATTTAAAACATTTGGTAAAATAGCTGCTGCTGTATTTGCAGTCTTCTGTATTGGTGGTTCGTTTGGTGGTGGTAATGCTGCACAATCTAATCAAGCAACAATTGTAATAAAAGAATTATTTAATTGGGAAAGCACTGCCGCAGGAGCTATTGTTGGTTTAGTATTAGCAATACTTGTTGGAGTTATTATTATTGGAGGTATTAAGCGTATTGCTTCTGTAACAGAAAAAGTGGTGCCATTTATGGCAATAATGTATATTGGAGCTTGTTTATATATCATCTTAAGTAATTTTTCTTTATTAGATGATGCTATTGGTTTAATAGTTAGAGAAGCCTTCAATCCAACTGCATTCGGAGTTGGAAGTCTTATAGGAGTTTTATTAGTAGGCTTTAAACGTGCTGCATTCTCAAACGAAGCAGGTGCAGGATCTGCATCAATTGCACATTCAGCCGTAAGAACAAAATATTCAGCATCAGAAGGTCTTGTTGCTTTATTAGAACCATTTATTGATACCGTTGTAATTTGTACAATGACAGCTTTAGTAATCGTAATTTTTAACTTTAGTGGAGCTTTTGAATATGGTGGAGATGGTTCAGGAGTTGTTTTTATTGATGGAATGCCGTATGAAGGAGCAGGAATAACATCAAAAGCATTTGCAGAATACATTCCTTATTCTAATATATTCTTAACTATAGCTGTAGTATTATTTGCCGTGTCAACTATGATATCATGGTCTTACTACGGTTTACAATCTTGGAAGTTTTTATTTGGAAGAGGAAAAACGGCAGATATGACTTACAAGGTATTATTTTTATTATTTGTTGTAATTGGTGCAGCAGCAAGTATGGGATCAATCTGGAAGTTCTCTGATGCAATGATATTTGCAATGATTTTCCCTAACATGGTTGGTCTATTCTTATTATTCCCAGTAGTTAAGAAACAATTAAAACGTTATCTTGATGCTATCAAGCTTAAAACTGATGCATTGGAAGATTAAATAAATTATGAAACATATTAAATCCCATTTCAAGTTTTCTAATCAACAACGAAATGGGATTTTTGTATTGTTACTAATTATTGTTTTCATTCAAAGCGCTTATGTGTTTGTTGAATTTCCTTTTAAAGATATTTCGATAAATAAAGAAGAGATTAAAAAGTTTCAAAGCGAAATAGATTCGCTTAAACGTATTCAAGCTGAAAATAATAAACCACAAATATTTCCATTCAATCCAAACTTCATAACAGATTATAAGGGTTATACCTTAGGAATGTCTTCTGAAGAAATTGATAGATTACTTCAATATAGAAAACAAGATAAGTGGGCTAATTCTACTCTTCAATTTCAGCAAGTTACCAAAATCTCAGACTCTTTGCTTAATGTAATCTCACCTTATTTTAAATTCCCAGAATGGGTTACAAACCCAAAACCAAAAACTAATTTTGAGTATAAAAATAACACGCCAAAAACTTTCGATCAAAAAATCGATCTAAATATAGCTACTGCAGATCAATTACAACGAGTTAATGGTATTGGTGAAAAGTTGTCTGCTAGAATTATTAAATTCAGAAATAAATTTAAAGGAGGTTTTATTGCAGATATACAAATACATGATGTGTATGGCATTTCACCTGAAGTACTTGAGCGTTTGCTTAATGAGTTTACAGTAAAAACACCTAAAGTAGTTGATAAGATAAATTTAAATAAAGCAACAATAGAACAATTAGTTACTATTCAACATATAGATTATGAGTTGGCTTATGAAATTATTAATCAACGAACTTTAAGAGAAGGGTATAAATCATTAGACGAGTTATCAAAAGTAAAAGACTTTCCCTTAGACAAAATTGATATAATTAAATTATATTTGATGCTTGAATAAATTGCATGATTATGGACAGTATGTACTTCACGGAAGAGCATCAATTATTTAGAAATAGCCTTAAATATTTTTTACAAAAAGAAGTAGTTCCTCACATTGAAAAGTGGGAAAAAACAGGAACTATTGAGCGCTTTATTTGGAAAAAA
>CALGIH010000173.1 GCA_937916035.1 uncultured Lacinutrix sp. | reverse complement strand
GAATATTAAAAGGAGCAAGACATAATTAATGGAAAATAAAAAAAACATATTACAAGATTCATTTGGTAGACAGCATACCTATTTGCGTATTTCATTAACTGAACTATGCAATTTACGTTGTACCTATTGCATGCCTGCGGAAGGTATTCAATTGTCACCAAGGTCACATATTATGAGCTATGATGAAGTGTTTGAAATAGCAAAAACATTTGTGGACCATGGTGTCACCAAAATTCGTTTGACAGGAGGAGAGCCATTAGTAAGGCGTGATGCCGATGTTATTTTGAAGAAACTAGCAACACTTCCTGTGGAATTATCGATTACTTCCAACGCTGTTATAATAGATCGTTTTATTGATGTATTAAAGGAGTGTAATGTTCGAAGTATCAATGTGAGTTTAGATTCTTTAGATGCTGTAAAATTCAAGGAAATTACACGTCGAAACGATTTTGAGAAAGTATATAAAAACATTATGCTTTTAATCAATGAAGGATTTAATGTCAAATTGAATGCTGTACTCATAAATGGTTTTAATGATAATGAAATTATTGATTTTATAGAGTTTACAAAAGAGTTACCAATATCAGTTCGCTTTATTGAATTCATGCCGTTTGATGGCAACCAATGGGACAAAGCAAAGATGGTTTCTTATGCACAAGTGATGGAATATGTCAATTCTAATTATGATGTAGATAAAGTCATTCGAATGCAAGATGCTCCAAATGACACCTCTAAAAATTATAAAATTGAAGGTTATAAAGGCTCTTTTGCCATTATTAGTTCTGTAACAAACCCGTTTTGTGATTCTTGCAATAGAATACGCTTAACAGCAAATGGAAGACTGAAGAATTGTTTATTCTCGTCTTCTGAATCAGATTTATTAACACCTTTAAGAGAAGGAAAATCCATTGAGACCATTATTCAAAAAGCTGTTCAAGCAAAACTTAAAGTTCGTGGAGGAATGGACACTATGGAGAAATTAGAACAACCAGATTTACATGGCAAAAACAGAAGTATGATTGCTATTGGTGGCTAGTGAAAACGTCATTGCGAAGGAGACACGACTGAAGTAATCTCTTGAAGCGATCTCTTAATCAAGAGACTGCTGCGCTACGCTGGAAGTGACAAAGTATTTGATTTAGTGATTAGAACTATATAGTCTTTCATAATCTTCCATCGTATCAATATCAGAAATAAGATAGTTTGCGTTTAAATTTGAAACATTTTCAATATGACGAGAAATCACTTTTTTTGCACCTTTATCTTGATTCAACTCAGATAATTCTTCAAAATAACAGGTATCAAATAAGGCAGGAACACCAAGTTTTTCTCCTGAAGCGTTGGGACCATAATTGGAAGCCATAATTTGATTAATTCCAGGTTTAAATGAACTGCTTAACATTTTTAAATAATTAAAATCTATTAAAGGCTGATCTGAAAGCATAATGAGAATACCATCAAAATTATGTTCTTTGGTCATAATGGACCTTACGCTAAAGGCAATTGATGAGCCTAAACCTAATTCCCAATTTGCATTGTAAATAATGCTAATATCATCGCGCTGAATTTTAGATTGTATGCGTTCATAGTTGGCGCCTAAAACAACAAACGTTTTTGAATTGTCTAAAAGCACAGCAGTATTTATAGCATGATTAAGTAAAAAGGTATTTTTCCAAGGCAATAACTGCTTTGGTTCTCCCATTCTGGAAGAATTTCCAGCAGCCAAAATAAGTATCGCAATATTAGGTTGATTATTCAAAACTAGTTGGTAGTTGTTCTAGAGTGAATCCCAGAACGTTTTTCTTTTAAAGACATTGGTGCTTGTTGTCTTACCACAGATAATATTTCAGAAATTATTGAAAGGGCAATTTCTTGAGGTGTTTCTGCTC
>CALGIH010000172.1 GCA_937916035.1 uncultured Lacinutrix sp. | reverse complement strand
GCAGGCATTATAGTTATTAACCATGAAAACAACGAAGTGTATGCTGGGCGTTTAAAGGACTCCTTGGGTAATTACACACAAGCTCCTATTTTTAAACAAGGTGCAGATTTGGTTGAGCCTGATTCTATTAGGTTTAATTTTAATACTGAAAAAGCATTAATTTGGAATTCCAGAACCGAACAAAGTGGTGGTTATATTATTGCAGAAAAAACTAAGAAAGAAAATGATTCGGTTTACTTTATTAATCGAGGAAAATTTACAACGTCTGCAGATTCAGAAAATCCTGAGTACTATTTCTTAATGCGTAATGCCAAAATAGTCCCAGGCAAAAAAGTAGTAACTGGACTCACCAATATGTTTATTGCAGATGTACCAACACCAATTGGTATGCCTTTTGCATACTTTCCATTAACAAAAAAGCAAACGTCTGGTGTTATTTTTCCTTCGTTTGGAGAAGATAGTAATAGAGGTTATAACATTCAAAATGGTGGTTACTATTTTGCTATTAGCGATTATGCAGATTTGGCTGTAACTGGAGATTATTACACCAATGGTAGTTATGGTTTGCGAATGCAGAGTGCTTATGCTGCGCGCTATAAATTTAGAGGAAATATGAGTTTTCGTTATGAAAACCTAATTACCAGTGAGCTTGGATTTCCAGATTATGCTAAAAGCTCTATTTATAATATCCGATGGTCACATGGACAAGATGCTAAATCAAATCCGAATTCAAGGTTTTCAGCTTCAGTGAACTTAGGAAGTAGTCGTTATTATCAGCAATCCATCAATCAATTAAATGCGTCTAACTTTTTAAATAATACGTTATCATCTTCTGTATCCTATTCAAAAACGTTTCAAGGAGAGCCACAAGTTAATATGAGCTTAACAGCGACGCATTCGCAAAACACACAAACCGAAACCATTAACATGACCTTACCTACGTTTCAAGGTAGCGTTGGCAGAATGTATCCTTTTGCTCCAAAAAATGGTTCAAAAAAAGGATTTATTCAGAATGTAAATTTCCAATACAATGTTCGCGGTGAAAATAGAATTCAAACTACAGATTCATTATTCTTTAAAAAAGAAATGTTTGATGCTGCAAAAATTGGAATGCAACATAGTGTACCATTAACTACTAACTTTAAAGTTTTTAAATACTTAAGTTTTAGCACAGGCGCCAATTATCAAGAAAGCTGGACACTAAACACTGTTAATAAAAGGTACGACCAAGACTTAAAAGAAGTTGTAGAGACTGAATTAACTGGCTTTGATTCCTTTAGGACTTATAACTTTAATATGAGCTTAGGAACCACTGTTTATGGAATGTTTGACTTTGGTGAAGAGAAAAAAATACAAGCTATTAGGCATGTTATGCGACCATCCATAAGTTATAATTTATCTCCTTCATTTGATAATTATTATGAAACTTATGAAGTTATTGATGCTAATGGATTAACTACTGATTAAGTTGAATACACTCGTTTTGAAAACTCCATTTTTGGTAGTCC
>CALGIH010000171.1 GCA_937916035.1 uncultured Lacinutrix sp. | reverse complement strand
AAATAAATCTGTTTTATTTAAAAGATGGTTTAAGAGAACGAATCGTTTATGAAAAGGATGTTTATAAAGTAGTCGATGCCAATATTTCTTGGAGCAAGAGTGAGCTGCTAAAACACCTCGATGAGGTGCCAGAACGTTTTTCGCCTAATGTGATCATGCGTCCTTTATATCAAGAAGTTATTTTGCCAAATCTCTGTTATATTGGAGGAGGAGGAGAATTAGCCTATTGGTTACAATTGAAAGACTATTTTGAGGCAGTTGATGTGCCTTTTCCAATGTTATTATTACGAAATTCAGTACTCGTTAAGACGGCTAAACAATCAGAAAAACTTAAGAAATTAGATTTGTCAATCAAGGAATTATTCTTAAAACAAGAAACGCTTGTCAATGAGCAAGTCGAAAAGCATTCTAATATAGATATTGATTTTACCACACAAAAAGTACATCTTCAAAATCAATTCAAAGCACTTTATATATTAGCAGAACAAACTGATAAATCTTTTATAGGTGCAGTTGCAGCTCAAGAGAAAAAACAACTGAAAGGTTTGTCAAATCTTGAGAAGAGATTATTAAAGGCTCAAAAAAGAAAATTGAGCGATCAGATTTCTCGAATCACAGATATTCAAGACCAACTATTTCCTGGTCAAAGCTTACAAGAGCGAAATTTAAATTTTTCTGAACTTTATCTCGAGTTTGGAGACCGATTAATTCAACAGTTAGTATTAAATTTGCAACCACTTAAAGGGGACTTTTTAATATTAGAATTGTAACACATGCATAAGATAGATATTGAGCTTATTGAAATGACCATGGACGTTATGAAATATGCTATCGATAGAATTTCACACACAAAACAAAAAATTGGGAAACCTCAAAAGTAAGAAGTGCTCAAAGCTTTGGTTGGGGAAACTATTACCAAAGATGGTATTGGAGGTGAAACGGCGTTTAATTTATGGAAAGAGCATTTAGCAAAAGCTAATGTACCTGCAGATCATCCTCGTAATTTAGCATTCGTTCCAGCAGCACCAACACGTGCTGCAATAATGTTTGATTTGGTGACTTCAGTTTCTAGTATTCATGGTGCATATTGGATGGAAGGTGCTGGTGGAATTTTCTGTGAAAACGAAGCTATGAAATGGATTGTGTCGCTAACTGGTTTACCTGAAGGCGCTTTTGGTGTTTTCACGAGTGGAGGCACAGCGGCAAATTTGTCTGCAATTGTTACGGCAAGGGAGCACTGGAGAGAAGATGATACTTATAAAAGAGAAAAAGGATTAATTATTACTTCTAGTGGTGCACATTCTTCAATAAAAGCCATGGCTAAAGTTGCTGATGTGGATATTCTATTGGTAGATTCAGAAGAAAAATTAACAGGAACTGCGCTTCGTAAAACTATTGATAATTTAAACTTCCACCAACGAAAACGACTTTTTGCAGTGGTTGCTACAGGTGGAACAACGAATGCAGGAATTATAGACGATTTAGAAGCTATTGCAACTATTTGTGAAAAAGAAAATATTTGGTTTCATGTGGATGCTGCTTATGGTGGAGGAGCTTTAGTTGCCGATTCTGTAAGACATTTGTTTAATGGTATTGAAAAAGCAGATAGCATCACTATTGATCCTCATAAATGGATGTTTTCTCCTTACGATTGTGGTGCAGTTATTTATAAAGACCCTCAGTTGGCAATGAATGCACATTCGCAGCAAGGATCTTATTTAGATATCTTTAAAGATGAAGGTGCACACGGATTTAATCCAACCGATTACCAAATACAATTAACACGTCGTGTAAGAGGCTTGCCTTTATGGTTTTCATTAGCAACCCATGGCACA
>CALGIH010000170.1 GCA_937916035.1 uncultured Lacinutrix sp. | reverse complement strand
CTCGAATAATTGAAATTACTGGTCCGAAAATTTCTTCGCGAGCAACAGACATATCTGTAGTGACATAATCTATAATTGTAGGTCCAACATAAAACCCTCCTTCTTTTCCTTTTACAGTTGTATTGCGACCATCGAGCAATATTTTTGCGCCATTTTTTTCGGCTTCGTCAATATAACCTTCAATTCGTATTTTAGCTTCAGCACTAATCACAGAACCCAAATTATCACCAGGAACTATACTTTTTGCTTCTTTAACCATTAGATCTATTATGTGTTGTACCTTATCAACGCCAACCATAACAGATGCAGCCATACAACGCTGACCAGCACAACCAGACATTGATGCTACAACATTTGAAGCAGTCATTTCTGGGTTAGCATCTGGAAATACTAATAAGTGGTTTTTTGCACCTCCCAAAGCAACGCATCGCTTTAAGTTAGAAGTTGCCCGTTTATAAACAATTTTTGCAACCTTAGTAGAACCTACAAAAGAAACTGCTTTAATATCTTCATGGTCACATATAGCTTCTACGACTTCTTTGCCTCCATTCACAATATTAAAAACACCATCAGGAAGACCAGCTTCTTTTAATAATTCTGCCATACGAACAGTACTTAAAGGCACCAATTCAGATGGTTTCATAACCATTGTATTTCCTAAAACCAATGCATTTGGCAAGGTCCAATGAGGTACCATATTTGGAAAGTTAAAAGGTGTTATCGAAGCAACAACGCCTAATGGTTTACGCTCTATTCTACATTCTACACCTTTGCTTACTTCCTGTACTTCATTGACCACAATTTGTGGCATTGAGACTGCAAACTCACAAAGTTCCATACTTTTTTCTACCTCAGCTTTGGCTTCACCATAAATTTTTCCATTTTCGAGTTGCACCAATTTCGTGAGCTCATCCATGTTTTTTTCTAGAAGCGTTCGATATCTAAAAAATATCTGAACACGCTCCTTAAGTGTCATATTAGACCATGCAGGAAATGCTTTTTTTGCAGCTTGAACAGCTGCATTAACATCTTGGGTTGTGGATAATGGAATTGAAGAAATTTTGCTCCCATCTATTGGACTAATAACATCCATAGAGTTTTGTCCGTTTCTTTCAAATTTACCGTTTATATAATTTTTAACTTCGGAAAGTGAATCGCTTACGTGCATCATATTAATATTTAATTTTTGAACAAAAAATAAGAATGCATCAAAAATATAGTCGAAGAATTGACAATTTCTAATCACACTCTTCTCAAATATAAGAAATTAATATGATACTAGCGATTTTATTGAAAGACTAAAAATTGTTACAATGAAATATTGGTTAAATTTATAATTAAGTTAATTTACCTCTAAAGGTGTGAATTTAAAATCTGTGCCGTCAAACAAGCCTTTATCACTTAGCTTTAAGGATGGAATCACTAATAAAGCCATAAAAGACAAGGTCATGTATGGAGCATTCAACGTGCTTCCCAATTGTTTTGCCATCTTGTCTAATTCGGCATAATGTATTCCTACCGTTTCACCATCTTTATCACTCATGATTCCAGCAACTGGAAGTGGAAGAATTTTTTCTTCGGAATTTGACACTGCACAAATTCCGCCTTTATGTTTAATAATTAAGTTTACAGCTTTACAAATAGCTTCGTCTGAAACTCCAACAGCAATAACATTATGTGAGTCATGACCAACAGATGATGCAATAGCACCTTCTTTAAGTCCAAAATTCTTTATAAAAGCAATGGATGGCTTTTGATCTTGATACCTGTTCACAACGGTCATTTTTAAAATGTCTTTTTCAGCATTAGACACTAAATTGCCATTCTTAATTAAAGCCCTTTCTATAAGCTCATTGGTTACCAATTGCCCTTCCAAAGCTTCAATTACTCTAATTTGTTTTGCTTTGGAATCACATCTAAAATCTAAAACTTCCTTTTTTGAAGTATTAAAATTATTAAGTACTTCAAATTCAATTGGGTTTATAAATGTTGTTCCTTTATTAAATAGTTTATGACCATCTATGTAAGTGCTAACTGCCTTAAAATCAACTAAATCTTCAACTACAATAAAATCGGCTGCATCACCGACGTTTAATTGACCAACGTCTAAATTATAATGCTCTATAGGATTTATACAAGCTACTTGTAATACTTTAAATACATCAATCCCTTTAGCTATTGCTCGAGCACAAAGTTTATTAATATGGTCTAATAATAAATCATCAGGATGTTTATCATCACTGCAAAACATCATATTATCAAAATGCTCTGGTAGTAATTCAATCAGAGCTTCAAAGTTTTTGGCAGCACTTCCTTCACGGATCAACACTTTCATGCCTTTTTGCAACTTCTCTAAACCTTCATCATAAGTAAAACATTCGTGATCTGTTGAAATTCCAGCGCTGATATATTTTGTCAAATCATCTCCTCGCAAACCTGGAGCATGACCATCAACTGGTTTGTTATACTGTTTTGCCCAAGCTATCTTTTTCATCACCTCAGCATCATCA
>CALGIH010000169.1 GCA_937916035.1 uncultured Lacinutrix sp. | reverse complement strand
CAGCGCCATGAGCACCTTCAAGGATTTCATCACAATAAAACTTATAAGCTGCACTTAGCGTGCGTTGTTCCATTTTATGAAAAATTGTTTGCACATCAACTGAAACAAAATTTTTCATATCAAAATCTACCTCAGCACGTAACATTTCTTCAGCCAATAATGGAATATCAAACCTATTAGAATTAAATCCACCTAAATCTGAATCTTTAATCATATTATAAACATCCTTTGCTAGTTCTTTGAATGTTGGCTCATTCGCTACTTTTTCATTCGTTATGCCATGAATGGCAATCACTTCTTTCGGAATTTCCATTTCAGGATTTACCAACCACGTTTTACTTTCTTCGGTTCCGTTAGGAAATACTTTAAGGATAGAAATCTCTACGATTCTATCTTGTGAAATATTGATCCCAGTGGTTTCCAGGTCAAAGAAACAAATCGGTTTATTTAAAATAAGATTCATGCACTATTATAATTTATACAAAGGTAAATAGAATAAATAAAAAAGAAGGTTGGGTTTTTAAAAACATCTTAACTTTTAAAAAACATAGTCGACCTTCGTTTATCCCGAAGTGTCGGGACTGATATGAAGCATTGAAACGATTTCATATCGTTAAACGAAATTAGAAAATTTAAGAAAAAAAAGCACAGCTTAAAATTGTGCTTTTGCTTTTTATTGATGAGATTCCTGCATACGCAGGAATTGTTATATTTCTCTATTAGAATCCCAAGCTTCTAAATAATCTTTGACGGCTTTAACAAATTGACCTCCAAGTGCTCCATTAACTACGCGATGATCGTAAGAATGTGACATGAACATTTTGTAACGAATGCCAATAAAATCACCTTCAGCAGTTTCAATCACAGCAGGTACTTTACGTATAGCACCTAAAGCTAAAATACCAACTTGAGGTTGATTGATAATTGGCGTTCCCATAATACTACCAAAGGTTCCAACATTAGTTACTGTGTAAGTTCCTCCTTGAATATCATCAGGGTTTAATTGGTTTAATCTTGCACGATTTGCCAAGTCATTCACTTGTTTAGCCATACCAATCAAGTTCAATTGGTCAGCGTTTTTAATCACAGGAACAATTAAGTTCCCATCTCCTAAAGCAGCTGCTAAACCAAGGTTGATATTCTTTTTCTTGATGATTGTATCACCTTGAACTGAAATGTTCATCATTGGATAATCACGTAATGCTTTCGCAACAGCCTCCATGAATATTGGAGTAAATGTTAGGTTTTCACCTTCACGTTTTGCAAACTCATTTTTAACTTTATTTCTCCAATTCCAAATTTTAGTCACATCTGCTTCAATAAAACTTTGCACGTGTGCTGAAGTTTGAATGGAGTCCAACATATGTTTGGCAACCAATTTGC
>CALGIH010000168.1 GCA_937916035.1 uncultured Lacinutrix sp. | reverse complement strand
AGATGTGTTTCTTGATTGCTAGCTAACGGAAATGTTGGTTTATCTAAAGTAATTTTATTGTCTAAAGTAGCAATAAGACTAAGTTTTTGCTCAACTTGACTTGTACTCTCATCAAAATGAACATTATTAAAAATAATTTCGGCTTGAGAAAAAATGCTTTTTGATACTAATAGAAACGTGACTAAAATAGAGTGCTTGATTGTGATTTTCATCTGTAGTTTTTTGATTGATTTCTTTAAAGATGAAATTTCTCAACAACTGTTACAGTATCCTTATGGTTTTATTTCTTTTTTTGGAGGCATTGGTCCACGTAAATGTATGATGAGACCATCAAGAAAGTTACGCAAAAACTGATCACCACATTCCATGTATTTAGGATGGTCTTCATTTCTGAAAATAGCACCTAATTCACTTTTGGTAACCTTAAAATCTTTTAAAGCACAGATTTTTACAATATCGTCGTCACGTAGCTTATGTGCCACGCGAAGTTTTTTAAAGATGTCATTATTGGTTAATCCCATTTGGTAAAGATAAATTATTAAAGGTTAGGTTTCTTATATTTTATAAATGAATACAATGCAATTAGTGCCCAAATACCTTCTAAAATTATAAATGGCAGATAGTCTAATAAAATGGAAGCAGCACAAGCCATGATTGCTCCAACAAGATTAAGAAGTATAAAAGCTAAAGAGTTATTAGAAACGCGTCCAGTAACGTTTAAAAAATAGGCGAGAAGTATTTGAAATACTCCAATAAAACCTAACCAATCAACTGCTTGCATTCTTAATTTGTTTTTTAAATTAATGAAAAACTAAAAGCATTTATTTAGTCTTTATTTTATTAGGTTTTAGTTCCTCAAAAAAGAAATCGTCGTTGGGTACGTCAAAGTCAAAACCCATAACTTCCATGCTGTTATTGGTATTGATTTTAATAGTGCCAAAGCTAAACCAGGCTTGAGGATGGTTCCAATTAATTTTCCATACATCATAATTCCAATGTGTCAACTTAGCAGATAAAAGAGGAGAATGAGAGAAGTGTAGTTCAAGTTCGTTATTTTTTTCTACGATACTTATTTTTCCATAGATATCAGAATTATAATCACCTAGAAAGTCTTTTGTCGAAATTATTGGCTTCGTATTTAGAACTCTATTTTTTATTCTATCAGAAATTCGCTTATCATTTTTTGCTTTATTATTGGCATTGTTTAAATAGTCTGCAGACCAATCTTTATTGGTTTCAACACCAAGAAATTTATCTAAAGCATAATAAGTGGCAGCCATGATTGGGCTTTTTTGGCCATTAGTTAATACAACTACACCTAAATTTTCATCTGGAATTAATGTTACAGCGGTAATCATACCATCATAACCACCAGTATGTCCAACTTTCATTCTTCCTTGAAAATCACTTAAACCCCAACCTAATCCATAAGCATTGAAGTGTCTATTAAAATCGTTTTTGGTTGTGTGATCTACGTAATGGTTGTTGTGTGGTGTCCAAACTAAGTTTCTTGTATATTTTGATAACAATGTATCTTTACCATGAATACCATTGTTTAAATTAAAGATCATCCATTTTGAAATATCTGAAACACTTGAAATTAACCCACCAGTAGCTGCAACATTGTCCCATTTTGCCCAAGGAATTGCATAATTTTTATCATCTTTAATAGCATGAGGCGTAGCGTAATTCCCTTTTGAATCAAGGTCATTTACTGAATAAATAGTACGATCCATACCTAAAGGCTCTAAAATTCTTTCCTTTACATTTTCTCCCCAACTTTTTCCAGTAACTGTTTCAATGATTTCACCTGCTGTGATAAACATTAAGTTTGAATAACCATAACCAGCTCTAAAATCGTACTCTTGAGGGACATGCTTAATACGCTTGATAATGTCTTTTGCAGGAAGATCAGATTTATACCAAATATTATCACCACTAAACGTACCTAAGCCAATACGATGACTTAAAATGTCTCTTATAGTAGCATTATCACTAACCCAAGAATCATACACCTCAAAATACGGCAAATACTTTTTAACCTTATCATTCCAGTCTAGTTTACCTTCTTGAACCAACATACCAATAATAGCTGAGGTAAATGCTTTTGAATTTGAAGCAATAGCATACAAGGTGTGCTCATTTGGTTTCTCATTTTTGCCTACTTCTAAAACACCATAGTTTCCAGTAAAAATTAGTTCTCCATTTTTCACAATACCAATTGTGGCACTTGGAATATTCCAATCTTTAACCATTTTCTTGTAATAAGTATCAATTGCTTGAAGGTTAACTGTTGTTTTGTCTTGTGCATGTATTCCTGTGGAAATTAGAATGCATAAAAACAGTGTGAAAAAAAAATGTTTCATAAAATTACTATTACTTTTGAAATCGAACTTTAAATATACCAAATAAGTGTGGCTAATAGAATAAACTTAAAACTTATATTTTATAGAAAACAAATATGTTTAGCGTTTTGCTGTGAATAAATTACTGACAGGAATAATGGATAAGCAATATTAGCAGATTTCGTTTAACGCGTTGTTGTACATTCTTCTGTTATAAATCTTTTGCAAAACAGAGGCTGTCAGGAATATCCATTAGTTTGCCATACTTTTCAATAGGACAGTAGCCATTTCTTTGATAAAGCTTAATTGCTTCGGGTTGTTTAGAACCTGTAAAAAGGATACATTTAATACCTCCTAGTTCTCTAGACCAGTTTTCTAATTCAGATAGAATTTTTTCTCCGATTCTTTGGCCTCTAACTTCGGAAGAAACATACATTCGTTTAATTTCCATTGAATTAAAATCACAAATAGAGATAGCTCCACAACCAATAGTTTTTCCTTCTTTTAAAGCCAAAACAACATATTTCAAATTGGCAATAGAATTAAATTGAGATAGAGAATGAGTATTTCCATCTCTTTTTGCAAGATCTGTATTCAATAATTGCACTAGTTTTTTGAATTCTAGATTTTCTGAGTTAGTTCTTATTATTTCTATCATATTTCCTAATTGACGTTAAAACATGTTCATTTAATGATTAGTTAGGTTGGCTGGAACTAAATTAGTAAAACAATACGAACTAGAGGAGAATTAATAGTCTCGAAGCTGTTACTACGTCAACTAAATTTGAACTATATTAGGAAATTATTAATATAGTAAGTAACATGAAAAAGACTATAGAA
>CALGIH010000167.1 GCA_937916035.1 uncultured Lacinutrix sp. | reverse complement strand
CTGTGGTGCTTGCGGTTAATACCGTGTAGAAATCTTTCAAGGTTTTCAAATTAATCAGTTTTGAAAACAAATTATGTTGTGAATGATAAAGCATTGCTAATTGAGACAATCGTAAGGTTGGAAAATTTGTTGGTCGTAACCTAAAATATTGTATCGGTAACACACCATCATTTTGCAGTTTAAATTTCTGTTGGAGATAATCATACTCGCTTTGCAAGTTTTTATAATAAGACTCTTCTACGGAATTATCTAGCAAATTTGCTTGACCAAAGAATAGAGCTTCTAGCTGATTGACATTAGATTGCAATTTTCTAATAATTGAAAAATCAAATGACTTTGCCAAACTATAAAAAGCTTCTCCATTTACCTTAAGTCCAAAATTCTTAGCTAGTAATTTAAAAAGAACAGCTTCCCAATCGTTATTAGATTGTTTTAGTAACTTATCTATAACATTCGATTTCTCTTCTAAACGCTCAAAGCACAAACGTTCCAGCCAATTTTGAATGATAAAATCATCAACATTACCAAAATCTTTCTCACAATTAATCCAATTTTGTGAATTATTAAGCAAAGCTTGATAGTTTTTCATTGCCTTTTCAGATATAAAATCTTTTAAAACTAATGTCGGTAATTTGCTATTATCTTTTCTAAAAACATCAGTATCGTGTTCCCAAACTACATGCAAAATAACATTATCATAAGCTTTGTCTTTTTCGTGATTATGTAAAAACCAATCGGATGAATTTAAGTGAATCTCAACATTACCAGCCCAAATTTGATCTGCAATTCGTAATTGAGCATTAAAAAAATCTGGCCCAGAATTCATATTATGTTGCCCAACTGAAATAATTTCAACAACCTCATACTCTGTTGTAATGAGTTTTAATACGGTCATTTTCTTATGTTTCCATAAGTAATGTAAAAAATCTTCTTGCATAAGACCAATTTACATAATTATTAACTAATTTAACATGCGCAGAAATACGTATTTTTATTTTACAAAAGATCCCAAATTCAAACTATAGCCTACATAACTAAAAATTAATTTTTAAAAAGGTATAGAAATAATGAAAAACTTCATTTTTATTTTTTTTATCAGTCTAGCAATGTTTAGCTGTGAAAATTCATCCAATCAAGACAACAAAACAACAGAAGCCGAAGCTGAAACTCAACGCACTGTTTCAAACGACTATCAAGATTTAGTGCAACTATTCCACACCTGGAGAACATTCGAAAACCCTCCAAAACTTGAAGGAGCACCAGATTACACGAAAGCGACTTTTGAGAAACGCTGGCCAAAATTTAAAGAACTACAATCGCAACTAAAAACCATTGACACGACTAATTGGTCTATTGAAAATCAAGTAGATTGGATGCTCGTTTGGGCCGAAATGAATGGTTACTATTTTAATCATCACACATTAAAACCTTGGGTTCGCGATCCTGCTTATTACAAATCTGTATGGGAAGACAAAAGTGATGTACCTGCACATGAAGGGCCAACGCATCATGGTACAACAGAATTATGGACGTATCAGTTTCCGTTATCTTCTGAAGAAAGAGAACGTTTTTTAACTGACTTAAAGGTAATTCCAGCCTTAAACACGCAAGCTAAGCAAAACCTAACAGGAGATGCCAAAGATTTGTGGGTTACAGGAATTAGAGATATTCAATACCAAAGTGTTGTACTAACTGATTTAAAAAATAAGTCTGAAATTAAAGATGACGCAGAAATTGTTACGACTATTGATGAAGCTATCGCATCAACAAATGATTTCGTTTCTTGGTTACAAGATGAATCGAAATCTAAAAATGGTCCTTCAGGCATTGGAAAGGAGAATTACACATGGTATCTGCAAAACGTACATTTAGTTCCTTTGACTTGGGATGACGAAGTAATGATTTTAAAACGCGAACTCGCACGTGCTTGGACATCCTTAAAACTTGAAGAACATAGAAACAGAAATCTTCCAGAACTGGTTGATGCAAGTTCACCTGAAGCTTATGATAAAATGGCTGATGAAGCTGCAAAAAGCTTGATTGATTTTTTAGACAAGCAAGGCATCGTAACCGTTAAACCCTATTTTGATACTGCTTTACGACAACATCTTGGAACATATGTTCCAAAAGAAAAACGTAATTTTTTCTTAATTGGTGAGCACTTCGACCCAAGGCCTTTGTATTCACATTTTTATCATTGGTTTGAGTTGGCTAGAATGGACATTGAGCCAAACAAAAGTGAGATAAGAAAAGGACCTTTATTATATAATATTTTCGATTCACGAAACGAAGGCACAGCAACAGCTGTTGAAGAAATGTTTATGCAAGCTGGGTTATATGATGATAGTCCAAGGAGTAAAGAAATTGTATATATAATGATTGCACAACGTGCAGCAAGAGGTTTAGGTTCTTTGTATGCGCACTCTAACGATATGACTATGGAAGAAGCTGGTGGCATTCATAGTGAATACACACCTCGTGGTTGGATGAAAACCGAAAAAGAACTTCTTATTTTTGAGCAGCACTTGTATTTACGTCAACCCGGTTATGGTAGTAGTTATATCACTGGAAAGTATTTATTAGAAAGCGCTTTGGCTGATTATGCTAGACTAGAAGAATCACAAGGAAAACCATTTATAACAAAAGACTTTTTTGATACGCTAAATAGTATTGGCAATATTCCTATCTCCCTTGGTCATTGGGAAATGACAGGAGAAAAGAAACATTTACAGACAATCGTCAATGATTAAGTTTTTAAAAATATACCTAACTTTAAACAAAACATAGATCAACAATAATCATTGTTCTAAACTATTTATTACTAACCAATCATTCTTCTGTATTATGAAACAGTTATTTACTTTTTTTGTTCTTGCATTAGTGGCAACTACTTTTGGCTATTCTCAAAACATTCTAAATCCGGCTCCTGACCGAAAAGCAAACGAAGGAGAAGGCCCTTTTGAGAGATTAATTATTCGTGGCGCAACAGTCATCGATGGTTCAGGTGCACCACCAATGGGGCCAATGGACATTGTTATTGAAGGCAACAGAATTGTAAAAGTTGTGAGTGTTGGTGTTCCTCATGTTCCAATTAATGATGCTGGTCGTCCACAAGGCGCTACTAAAGAGATTGATGCCACAGGATCGTATGTATTACCTGGATTTATCAATTTACATGCTCATGTTGGTGGTGCTACTAAATCACCTAATGCCGAGTATCCTTATAAATTATGGATGGCACATGGAATAACAACAATCAGAGGTGTACCTGCAGCTAATGTAGCATGGACTCAAAGAGAAAAAAAGCGTAGTGCTGAAAATAAAATTGTTGCTCCTAGAATAATCCCTTTTCATACGCTAGGTTCAGGAGAAGATTGGAAAGGTGGCGATGTTTATACGCCAGAAAAAGCAATCGAATGGGTACAATGGGCTGCCAAGCAAGGTGTTGAAGGTATAAAGTTTTTTAATCATGATCCAGATGTTTTAAAAGCAGCAATTGACGAAGCACATAAATTTAAAATGGGAACTGTAGCTCACATTTCACAGCCAATGGTGGCGCAAACCAATGTTTTGGATGCCGCGAGAATGGGTCTGGATAATATGACACATTATTATGGTTTGTTTGAAGCTTTATATAAAAATGAAGATATTCAACATTGGCCTGCAAATTTCAACTATAATGATGAGCAAAACCGTTTCAGTCAAGTAGCTTATCAATGGGATAAAATTCATTCTAGAGGCAGCAAAAAATGGCAAGAATTAATTGATGAACTATTAGAACTAGACTTCATTATAGACCCTACAATGACTGCCTATCTAGCAGGAAGAGATGTAATGAGAGAGCGTGATGCCGAATGGCATAAAGAATACACCTTACCTACTTTATGGGATTTCTACACACCAAATAGAGAAAATCATGGGTCTTATTTCTTTAATTGGACGTCTTGGGACGAAATAGCTTGGAAGAACTTTTATAAAGTGTGGATGTCTTTTCTTAATGATTATAAAAATGCAGGAGGACGAGTAACCGTTAGTGATGATGCTTCTTTTATTTATAACCTATGGGGATTTGGTTACATTGAAGAAATGGAATTACTACAAGAAGCTGGATTCCATCCATTGGAAGTAATTAGAGGCGCTACACTACATGCCGCTCAAGCCATATTTGAACCAAAAGGCAAGCCTATTGAATTTGGCGTTATTCGTCCAGGACTTTTAGCTGATCTAGTCATTGTAGATGAAAACCCAATTGAGAATCTCAAAGTTTTATATGGTACAGGATTTTTAAAATTAAATGATGAAACTGGCCAAATGGAACGAGTTGGTGGCGTAAAATATACTATAAAAGATGGTATCATCTACGACGCAGTGAAGCTAAGAGAAGATATACGAGCTATGGTGGAAAATCAAGAATAAGCTAATTAGCCTATGATTAAATTCTTTAAACATTTATCTAAAGACTTATGGAACAATACAAGAAAACACCTTAAATGCACATTTAAGATGCACTGCTTATTATATGGGCTTTACAATATGATTTTAATAGAGAATACAACTCAACTGGGTTAAATGGTTTATCCATAAAACCATTCATTTTATATTGCTCTGTTTTTTCTTTGATATCAGTTTGTGCAAAAGCCGTTAATGTAATAATAGGAATATTAGCAATTGTAGTATTAGGCATATTTCTGATAATTTTAGCGGCCTCATAACCGTTTAGTTCAGGCATTTGTAAATCCATTAAGATGAGATCAAAACTTTCTTTTGTTTTATCTAAAATTTTTAATACTTCGTTACCATTCAGTTAGCACAAAGTTTCATTAATTTTGGAGTAGACCTATCTGCTTTTTTAGTTACCACTAAATCTGCAAATTTCACAGAGCCTCTTCTTCTGGTTGTTCCAGTTGCTTGTGGAGATTGTTCAATAGCGTTGCTAAACGCGTCTATAGCAATCCAATGACATATCCTTTGTTTGTAGATTCACCTTTAATATCTCCTATTTTTAGAAATCCTTTTTGAGCGTAAGAAATTTTACAACATAGAAACATTAAAAAAATCGTCAAAAAAATAGATATTTTTTTCATTTTGTAAATTTTTAAGATGTTACGTATATTGTGATTAATTTACAAAAATAAACTGAGAATTAGGTCTTTATTAGATGACTTGTAGTCTTTTAAATAGAATATTCAATTTAATTAAGAGGTGGTTTTTAATCCAAATAACCCATTTTTTTCATCCACTCGTTATTAAACATTTTACCTACATAACGACTTCCATGATCGTGAAATAATACAACAACCACATCATCTTTAGTAAAATGCTCTTTTAACTGTAACAAACCTTTAATCGCTGCTCCTGCCGAATTTCCTAGAAACATGCCTTCCTTTTGCGCCAACAATTGAGTGTAAACAGCGGCATCTTTATCTGTTACTTTTGTAAAACCATCAATTATACTAAAGTCTACATTTTTAGGTAAAATATCTTCGCCAATACCTTCTGTGACATAAGGATAGATTTCTTTCTCATCAAAAATGCCAGTTTCATGGTATTTTTTAAATACACTTCCATACGTGTCAATTCCCCAAATTTTCACATTAGGATTTTGTTCTTTCAAATACTTTCCAACTCCAGAAATAGTTCCTCCTGTTCCAACACCAACTACAAAGTGAGTGATTTTTCCATCTGTTTGTTTCCAAATTTCTGGCCCTGTACTTTCATAGTGTGCTATCGCATTACTTGGATTATCATATTGATTTACATACCAAGAGTTTGGTGTTTCAGCTCCTAAACGCTTTGATACAGAATAATAACTTTTTGGATCTGTCGGTTCAACATCTGTTGGACATACAACGACCTCAGCTCCTACTGCACGAAGAATATCCATTTTTTCATTGGACTGCTTATCAGAAATAACAAAAATACATTTGTAGCCTTTTACAATAGCTACAAGAGCCAAACCCATTCCTGTATTTCCAGAAGTTCCTTCAATAATAGTACCTCCAGGTTGTAAAAGGCCATCAGCTTCTGCATCTTCAATCATTTTCAGAGCCATTCTATCCTTTACAGAATTTCCTGGATTGAAAGTTTCATATTTTGCCAATACTAAACATGGTAAATCTTCAACTAACTTGTTAAGCTTCACTAAAGGTGTATTTCCAATAGTTCCTAGTATATTTTCTGCGTATTCCATATCATTATTTTGCGTTGCAAATTTAAGGTAAAAGTTAAAAAGGGAAAGAAATTTTGGCTTATTTATTCAAAACGCATGGCCTTTACTGGAGAAATCTTGGAAATAACATACGATGGTACCAAAAGCATCATCATACACACAACAAATGTTCCAATGTTTAATGCTAAAATATATCCAAAATTTATATAAACTGGAGCTTGTGTTACATAATAAACTTCAGGATTCAAGGGAAACAATCCAAATTGCTGTTGCGAAAACAATAAACATAAGCCAATTACATTTCCCCAAAACATACCCAACAAAATAAGATAGGATGCATTGTATAAAAACAATTTTCTAATGCTCCAGTTATTGGTGCCAAGTGCTTTGAGCAATCCAATCATTTGTGTACGTTCAAGAATAAGCACCAATAAAGCTGTAATCATATTAATACCTGCAACAAAAATCATGATGGCAATAATCCCATTGGTGTTATTATCAAAAATATTAATCCACTCAAAAATAGATGCGTATTTTTCGGCAACTGTAGTGGTGTTTAAAGTTGATGGTGTGCTTTTGTAAATTGCTGCTCCAATGTCTGCTAAATCATCATAGTCATCAATAAAAACTTCGAAATTCCCAACCTCATCTGCTCCCCATTTGTTTAAGCGTTGTACGTGCTTAATATCTCCAATAAAATAGGTTTCATCCAATTCTTGAAATCCTGAATTGTAAATACCTACTACATTAAATTTTCTAATAAAAGGAGGTTGACTTGTATCCTCTTTCATAAAATACATTTGGAAACTATCACCAACCTTAAAACCCAATCGTTTTGCTAAATATTGCGAAATCAATACATCGCTATTCATCGTATCAGAATAGGTAGGCAACTTACCATCAATTAGGAATTCCTCAAAATAGTTCCAAGAATAGTCAGTTCCTACCCCTTTCATGACCACACCTTCAAAATCGATTTCAG
>CALGIH010000166.1 GCA_937916035.1 uncultured Lacinutrix sp. | reverse complement strand
ACGTTTAAGATCGAAAATATGGTTTTCAACACATGGGAATCAGTCTTAATTCTAGTCAAATCTACATCAAAGCTTAAATAATACTATCTTATTTGGTTCTGATTTGTAAACATATTATCAACATTTTCGTTATTGCCAGTAAACATAACATCTGCACCATAACCAAAAGCGACATAAGCCACTTTGGAAGGCTACTTTCTTTAAAAAACGAATGCAAATTGACACTTAACCAATACGTTTGTCCATTATAATCTTTTAAAGCTTCTTCTAATAATCCGTTTCCAAGTGTATTTGGTCTTTGTATGGCATAAGTAGTTCTATTAAAAGAATACTTTAAAACAATGCGTTGTTCATCCCAAAGTAATTGTTGACCTATATAAAGACTCGTTCATAAAGAATTTGCCCCAATATCAGACCAAGAAAATCCCCATTCTTTAGAAAAACCATCAAATACTTCAACTGTTGACAAGAATACAAAACCAAGAGTGGCTCCATATATAAGTTGATCTTTTTCACTTACACCACTCCAGTTTAAAAGTTCAGCTCCTACTCTGCCCAAATTTTAGGCTGTAAAAGTATGACCAAACTTATCCATTTGCTTCCATTCGTTACCATCATTAATTGTATGGAATTTTGAACGTGGATAATCATTATACCATAATGAGTTCAATCCTATCAGTGATAATCCAACTATTGAAGCTTCTGAAATTACAAGCGTATTACGTTGTGAAATGTTTAATGAATCACTAGGTGTTAAAAACTGATTTAAATTAGATTGCGAAAAGCAGGTAAAATTAAGTAGTGAGAATAGAATGCAATATGCTGCTTTTCTATTCACAAATTAACGTCTTATACCTTGTTGCGACAAATATTGTTGGTACTCTCTGGCATTTTGGTTATGCTGAGATAATGTCTTGGCAAATTTATGAAAACCTGGTTTTTTGGCATCAGCTGCAAAGAAAAAGTAAGAATGCTCTTCATAATTCAAAACGGCATCAATCGCAGATAAGTCAGGCATTGCAATTAATCCTGGAGGTAATCCTTGATTTTTATATGTATTATATGGAGAAACTATCTCTTTATGCACATTAAGAACGCGCTTAATAATAGTGTTTTTATATTTTGGTAGCTTGTATGCTGCAAACTTTAAAGTTGGGTCTGCATCTAGAGTCCATTTGTTTTTTACTCTATTAATATAAACACCAGCAATTCTTGGTTGTTCACTTTTTTGTTTAGATTCTTCATAAACAATGGAAGCCAATGCCATTACCTCATCTCTGTTCAGTCCAATTAATTTTGCCTTGGCAATTCTAGTATCTGTCCAAAATCGGTTATACTCCTTTAGCATTCTGTCTCTAAACCCTTCGGCATTAGTATTCCAAAAGATTTCATAACTATTAGGAAGATACATTCCTAAGCTTGTTGCATCACTAAATCCGTTTTGCTCATAAAAAGTAGGGTCTTTCATCGTTTTTACTAACGAAACACTATCAACATCTATTTGAAAGGCGATACGTCCTGCTAATTCTTCAATAGAATTCTGATTGTTAAAAGATAACTTTATTGGAATATTATTACTTCTAATGGAATTGATAATGTCGTTATTGGTCATTCCTTTGGCGATTCTATATTTTCCAGCTTTTACATTTTCAACATACTTTTTTCGCTTTGCTAGCGCATCAAAGGTTTCAACATCATTCAATAATGGTATTAACTGTTCCTTAACATCATTATAAGTATCGTTCGTTGACACATAAATATATGCATCCTCATTACTGAATTTAGTATTTGGAGCAAGCATTACATTATAAACAAAATATGCGAAATAGGCACAAACAACGAGTCCTATTAATGCAATAGCAAAAAGTATTTTTTTAAAGTACATTAGTATTAATTAGTTGTAATAAATATTCGTTATTATATTTTCTATTTGTGAATGTCCAATCTTTTTTCAGACCAATTTTTTGAAACCCTTGTTTAGTAAACAACTTCAAACTAGCTTTATTTTCTTCGGAAATATTACAAAACAATTGATGCAACTGTAAATGTGTGAAGCAATATTTAACTAATAACTGTAGAGCCTCTGCTCCAACACCTTTGCTTCTGTCTTTTTCATTCTTTATCAAAACACCTACTCCAGCACGTTTATTTAGAAAATCGAAGTCGAAAATATCAATCATTCCTAAAGGTTCATTTTTATAATTAGAAATAACCAAGCGCAACTGTTTGGCCTCATAAATATCCTTATGAGCAGATTCAATATACTGTTTTATCAAAAATCTAGAGTAAGGCGTTTGTGTCTTGCTTAAATGCCAAATATCTTCGTCGTTTTCAATGGTGTGAACAAACTCTAAATCTTCCGGTTCTAGAGCGCGCAAGTAAATATGTTCTCCTTTTAAAGTTACCATTCTATCTCTCCTTTATAAACTTGTTTCGCTGGACCAATAAGCCAAATATCATTATATGATCCATTAACTTTGTTAAATGA
>CALGIH010000165.1 GCA_937916035.1 uncultured Lacinutrix sp. | reverse complement strand
TTTGGCATAATTAACCAAGGCCAATTCTTTTTCAGATAAATAGGCATCTAATGCGTCAGCTTCTATATGTCGTTTTAACTCCATTGCCTTATTGTCATCATTTAAAAAGTGTTTCATACCTTCAAAATGATGTTCATAACAATAATCGTAACCATTAATAAAACTAGTATAAGTGCCAAGTAATTCTAAAAACCAATTTGGGAATGTATTGTTGCTATGATGTAAAGTGTTTTTATACAAACTCATGTGTCCAACGAGCGTATGAGGCCTTAAGCTATGAATACTTAATACATTGTCAATTTGGCTATTAGGGCCTTTAATTTTGTTGTAAATCTGCTTTAGCTTCCCTATAGCTTCTTCAAATGTAATGACTTTTATCCAACTCATATGATTCTATTTTTAAGCATTAAATAGTAGTGGTTAGTTCTCTTAAATTCTTTGAATTTAGCACTTTTCGATGAATGGCAATTAAATACGTATTAACCAATTGAAAAATTAAAGTATTGGCACGAGATTTGTAATTCTATAAATGGTTTTGACTATAATTCAGAATGAAACATAAATTAAATGCGACAACATCGTATCACTAAAAAGAAACATTTGCTATTAATTTAGAAGGAACCATTTTAAAAGCTACCACATGTCCCTATGTTGGTAGTTTTTTTATTCTATTTCTGCTTCTATTTGTAATATTAGTTTGTTGGCTCTTTCTTTTAGGCTACTCGCTTTTTCCATCATCCAATTTGATTCTCTTATGAGTCGTTTTAACCAATAAGTTCTGGTTTTGTTTTTACTAAGCAATTCTAATGGATTTTCAATTGATGCTATGCCAGAAGGTAGCAAGCCCTCTTCCCTTAAAGACGTTTCCCATTGTTCAACAATCCAATGGTGTTTTTTTTTGCTTATCATCACCAATCCTTAGATTCCAAAAACTGTAATATTCAGTAATCGCTTTTTTTAGGTTATCATTTTCAATATAAGCAAACATACCAGTGTTTTTTAACTCTTCAATTGCAGAGAGATTGACGTCTTGACTCATTAATCTACCAGACCATAAAAAAGCCAATCTAATAAATTCTTCATCATAATTTTCAGGTATAGGTTTTTGCCAAATGGTGTTTTTATCAAATATTGTTTTTTCAAATGGAGTAGGGGTCAGTTTCTTAAGGCTAGCGTTATAAGATGTTTGATCAGAAAATTCAAGAAGGTATTGCATGGAATG
>CALGIH010000164.1 GCA_937916035.1 uncultured Lacinutrix sp. | reverse complement strand
CAGTAATTCACAAAAATATATACAAAAAAAGCAGCTAAATTTAGCTGCTTTTTTGTTTCTATCTTTTTGGTATTTCCTTTAGAATTTCCAGAACAAACTTCCAATATTTTTGTACTGATGATATTTGAGCTCGTTCATCTGGTGAATGTGCTCCTTTAATGTTTGGCCCAAAACTAATCATTTCCATATCTGGATAATTAGTTCCAAGAATCCCACATTCTAGGCCTGCATGGCAAGCAGCCACATGTGCTTTTTCCCCATTCATTTTTTCATACAAACCATCAAGAACTTTTAATATTGACGAATCCATATTTGGAGTCCAACCAGGATAATCTCCTGATAGCTTTACTTCACAGCCAGTCAATTCAAAAACTGAACGTAAAGCATTAGCTAAATCCCATTTTGAGCTTTCAACAGAAGATCGTGTTAAACAGCCTATTTTAATTTCTCCGTCTTTTACTTTTACTCTAGCTATATTATTTGAAGTTTCAACCAAATCAGGAATATCAGCACTCATTCGGTAAACACCATTGTGAGCCGCATAAATTGCACGAGTTAAGCCTTCCTGAACACCTAAATCCATGATAGATTTAGGGGTTTCTGTTTTAGAAATCAAAATTTCTAACTGCGGCTCCATCGTTTTTAATTCAGCTTTAATAGCTTTCGTTATTTCTTTCATTTCAGAAATAAAAGTGCCTTCATGAACAGCATCAATAACAAATTTAGCCTTACTTTCTCTTGGAATAGCATTGCGTAAACTCCCTCCATCTATTTCAGAAATACGTAAACCAAAATTTTCAAAACCATTAAACAATACACGATTCATAATTTTATTTGCATTCCCTAAACCTTCGTGAATTTGCATTCCTGAATGTCCTCCTTGCAATCCTCTTACTGTTATAGAAAATCCAGCTTTAAATTCTGGTGTTTCCTCAATGGCGTAAGATCTAGTTGCTGTGACATCGATGCCTCCTGCGCAACCAACTCCAATTTCATCATCTTCTTCAGTATCTAAATTCAGTAGAATTTCTCCTTTTAATAAGCCTCCTTTTAATCCCATGGCTCCAGTCATTCCTGTTTCTTCATCAATAGTAAACAAGGCTTCAATAGCTGGATGAACAATAGAATCACTTTCAAGAATTGCCATGATTGTAGCAACTCCTAGCCCATTATCTGCACCTAAGGTTGTGCCTTTAGCTTTAACCCAATCTCCATCTACATACATATCAATGCCTTGTGAATCAAAATCAAAGTTAGTGTCTGCATTTTTTTGATGTACCATATCTAAATGCGATTGCATCACAATACGTTTTCTATCTTCCATTCCTGCCGAAGCTGGTTTCTTGATAATTACATTCCCAACATCATCAACCATAGTTTCCAATCCTAGATTCTCTCCAAAATGTTTCATAAACGAAATCACGCGTTCTTCTTTTTTGGATGGTCTTGGGACAGCATTTAGGTCAGCAAATTTATTCCAAATTGCTTTTGGCTCTAGGTTTCTTATTTCTGAATTCATCATCGTTTATTAAATGTTTCACAAAGGTAGTTATTCATAGCAGAGTTTTATAAAACATTTCGCTATTTTTGAGTCATGTCTAAAACCAAAAAACTCATACTTGCCTTTAGTGTTATTCCACAATACCTCTTTATTAAATGGTTAAGTAATTATCCAGAGTTTATTGAAACTTATTATAGTAACGGCATTTATCAATTCATTTCAAGAATATTACGTTATGTTTTTGGATGGATTCCTTTTTCAGTTGGTGACCTATTTTATACCATCGCTGGAATTTATATCATTAGATGGCTAATAATAAATAGAAAGCGCATCACAAAAGATACTAGAAATTTGGTTTTAGATATATTAACAACATGCTCATTCATTTATTTTGCCTTTCATTTATTTTGGGGAATGAACTACTACAGAATTCCACTTCATGAGACGTTAAACCTCAACAACACCTACTCTACTATCGAATTACAAGCAGTAGCTGAAAAATTGATTGTTAAAGCTAATGCTATTCATTTAACAATTACCAATAATGATTCTGTTAAAATTGAAATGCCATTTTCCAAAAGAGAGTTATTAAAAATGTCTGAAAATGGCTATAAGAATCTTGCTGAAATTTATCCTAATCTTGAACATAATCCAGCAAGTTCAAAGCTATCTCTGTATAGTTTGCCTTTAACTTATATGGGATTTAGTGGTTATTTAAATCCGTTTACCAACGAAGCTCAAATAGATGGGCTTATTCCTCTTCACAAGTATCCAACAACAATCTGTCATGAAAAAGCACATCAAATAGGTTATGCTGCAGAAAATGAAACAAATTTCATTGGTTGTTTAGCAACAATCAATAATGATAATATCTACTTTAGGTATTCAGGTTACATTTTTGCGCTT
>CALGIH010000163.1 GCA_937916035.1 uncultured Lacinutrix sp. | reverse complement strand
CCAACCGTTAAACGAACCTCCCAAAAAATCAATGAAACTCAATCAGTCAAAAACACCAAAATTACTCATCTTAGGCTGTTGTGTTTTATTGATGATTTCCTGTCAAAAAAAGAGTACTTCTAATCGTTTAATTTCGGTACAGAAAATGATTCTGCTTTATATTATTACAACAAAGGTTGGGAGTATATTTTAGATACAGGAGAGTGGACCAAGTCTGAAGAAGCTTACAGAAAAGCCATGATCTTTGATTCTGATTTTATTCTTGGAAAAGGTATTGTTGGCAAAATAACAACCAATCTTGAGGAGCGTCAAACCATATTAAAGGAATTAGAGATTAAGAAAGAGCAAGTTTCAGATGATGAACGCTTGTTGCTGGATGATTTGTCACTTGTTTTAGAGCTCATGAATGCAAGAGATCAAAGTATAAAACTAGCTCCCGAGTTTTACAAAAACTTTTATGAGTCTGCCGAAAAAAGGATGAGAAACTTCATTCATAAATATCCACATGAAAGTTATATCAAAGCGGAATATATTGAAGTTTTACATGCTAATTATGGCGCGCAGATTGCTTTAGATTCTATTGACGCCTTAACAACTCCAGAGCAAAAAACACTTCCTTTTTTTATTAGTTATGCAGCAACTTTGGAATCTGAACTCGGTAATTATGATAAGGCTATGGTTAAAGCTAATCAACTAAAAGACATTATAAATAATAATGATGCTCCAGCAATATATTTCACGCTTGCTCAACTATACTTAGATATTGACAGTTTAGATTTAGCAAAAACCAATATTGAAAAAACGATTCAATTAGATTCTAAGCATCAATTAGCCTTTCGTGTAAAAAAGCGTATTGATGAAAAACTTTCTGATACTTTAGATTAAATTTCTTTTATGTAACTTTAATACATTATCAACCAACAACTCAAAATATGAAAACTATTAAATTTCTAATACTAATATCAATAATAGTAACTAGCTGTTCCTCTCCCATTACTTACGATGTTTTAATTAAAAACGGAACCATTGCAGATGGCTCAGGAAACCCAACATACATTGGTAATGTTGGCATCAATGCCGATACTATCGCTGCTATTGGAGAATTAAAAAACGCTAAAGGTGCTCTTGAAATTGATGCCTCAGGTTTAGTCGTTGCTCCTGGATTCATTAATATGCTCTCTTGGGCAACAGAATCGTTAATTGCTGATGGAAAATCACAAAGCGACATTAGACAAGGTGTGACTCTTGAAGTTTTTGGAGAAGGTAATTCAATGGGACCACTCACAGCAGAAAATAAAAAGGAATGGCAAGAAAATCAAGGCGACTTAAAGTTTGATATTGATTGGAACACTCTTGATGAGTATTTACAATCGTTAGTAAAACGAGGTGTTTCGCCCAATGTAGCATCTTTCATTGGAGCTACAACTGTTCGCGTTAATCATATTGGTTATGAAGATCGTGCTCCAACAGATGAAGAAATGGAGTCTATGAAGAATATGGTAAGACAAGCCATGGAGGATGGTGCTCTTGGCGTTGGTTCGTCATTAATTTATGCACCTGCATTTTACTCAAGTACAGAAGAACTTATTGAATTGTGTAAAGTAGCTTCAGAATATGACGGCATGTACATTTCACACATGCGAAGTGAAGGCAATCGTTTATTAGAAAGTATGGACGAACTTATTAGAATTGCTGATGAGGCTAATATTAGAGCAGAGATTTACCATTTAAAAATGAGTGGCAAAGAAAATTGGAGTAAATATGATGCTGTGGTTAAAAAGATAGATTCTGCAAGAGCAGCAGGTTTGCATATAACAACAGACATGTACACTTATGTAGCTGGAGCAACAGGATTAGATGCTTCGATGCCTCCTTGGGTTCAAGAAGGTGGTTATGAAAAATGGTCTGAGAGATTACAAGATCCTGCAATAAGAAAAAAGGTTTTGGAAGCAATGAGAACTTCAGCAAATGATTGGGAAAACCTAATGTATGCAGCTGGAACTTCTGATAATTTATTGTTGGTTGGTTTTGAAAATGATAGTTTGCGTCATTACACAGGCAAAACGCTAACTGAAGTTGCTAAGATTCATGGTAAGTCACCCGAAGAAACTGCTATGGATTTAGTAATTGCTGATGGAAGTCGTGTTGGGACTGTTTACTTTTTAATGACTGAAGACAACGTAAAAAAACAAGTTGCATTACCTTATATGAGTTTTGGTTCTGATGCAGGATCTATGGCTCCCGAAGGTGATTTTTTAAATTATAGCACGCATCCAAGAGCTTATGGCAATTTTGCTAGGGTGCTAGGAAAATATGTACGTGATGAAAAAGTAATTTCAATTGAAGAAGCTGTTAGAAAGTTATCATCTTTACCCGCTTCTAACTTAAAGATTAAAAAGAGAGGTAGTTTAACAGAAGGTTATTTTGCTGATTTAGCCATTTTTAATCCTGAAACTATTCAAGATCATGCAACCTTTGCAGAACCTCATCAATTATCAACAGGAATGGTTCACGTGTTTGTAAATGGTGAACAAGTACTAAAAGATGGCGACCACACTGGAGCGACTCCTGGACAAGTAGTTAGAGGTCCTGGTTATAAAGACAAATAATGACTGTAGACATTTTTCAAATTGATGCCTTTACAAACAAATTGTTTGGAGGCAATCCAGCAGCTGTTTGCCCATTACAAGATTGGTTGTCTGATGCTGTTTTATTAAACATTGCTAAAGAAAATAATTTAGCCGAAACTGCCTATTTCATACATAAACATGACAACGTTTTTCATCTTCGATGGTTCACTCCTGAAATAGAAATTGACCTTTGTGGTCATGCTACCTTAGCTTCAGCCTATGTAATTCTTAACTGCCTAGATTATGATTTTGATACTGTTATTTTTCAAACGTTGAGTGGAGAACTAACAGTTTCGAGAAGTGGAGAATTCTTAGAAATGGATTTTCCATCGCGTCCACCTCAAGACTCGGAGTTGCCAGAGATTATTAAAAACTCGCTAAGCAAGCAGCCAACAAATGTTTATAAAGCAAGAGATTATGTTTTGTTATATGATTCTGAAAACGAACTCAAAGATTTAAAAGTAAGTGCTTCCATTTTAGAGCAAATTAACTTAGATCCTGGAGGCATTATCGTAACAGCTAAAGGAAATAACTCTGATTTTGTATCTAGGTTTTTCACTCCTGGAGCTGCTGTTTTTGAAGACCCTGTTACAGGCTCAGCTCATTCCACCTTAGTGCCTTTTTGGGCAGAACGATTAGAAAAAAATAAATTACATGCATTTCAAATTTCTGATCGAAAGGGCGAATTGTTTTGTAAACTAGTAAAGGATCGTGTTATAATAAGAGGAAATGCTGTGAAATACCTTCAAGGAACCATTGAAATTTAATTCACCGGAAAATCGAAATAAGTGTCTGGAAATGGTTCGTTTCTCAAAGTGAAATGCCACCATTCTTTTGTGTAAATTTTAAATCCATGCTTCACCATAACGGTTTGTAAAAGCATACGATTAGCTCGTTGCTGAGCGGTTAAGTCATTGTTTGCAACCCAAGATTCTGGACCAAAAAAATCATAAGGGCTTCCCATATCCAGAGGTTCACACGTATTGATGTCAACCAAAGTAATATCCATAGTACTACCTCTACTATGGCCAGATTGCGATGAGATATAACCTTCTTGGAATAAATGCTGTTTCATCACATTTGGATAAAACGCAGGCTTATTTATGGTATCGTTTAAATCACGAGCCCAACGAATAAAATGGTTAACAGCTGTTTGAGGTCTGTAACTATCATAAATCATGATTGATAAATTGTGTTGTTTCAATTCATCTTGTACATTCTTTAAAACTTCAGCAGCTTGAGTTGTTAAAATAGCCACTTCCTTTTTATAGCTATCCACTGGCTTTCCTAAAAAATTGTTGTTAGAAAAATAACGAAGCTCTACCTTTATTGATGGTATTACATTTTCAACATACACAAACTCTTTTGGTAATTGTGCAGATACAATTCCAAAACAAAAGAGGAACAAAAAAGTTAGTTTACTATCCATATCATGACTAATAACGCTAATTTAGAAAAATAATTTTTGATAATGACAAAAGGGTTTGACCTAAAATTAAAAGATGCTGATGTTTGGTACCATCCAAATTTCTTTACAGAAGAAGAAAGTAAAAATTATTTCAAATCACTCATAACAGAAACAAATTGGCAACAAGATGATATCACTGTTTTTGGAAAAACATATAAACAACCACGATTAACCGCTTTGTATGGAAGTAATAAGAAGCCTTACTCCTATTCAAACATTACGATGCATCCTCACCAATTCACCAAAGAACTTTTTGAAATTAAGTCTAAAATTGAATCTGAAATAGGTAAAGATTTTACCACATGTTTACTCAATTTATACCGTGATGGTCAAGACAGTAATGGTTGGCATGCAGACAATGAAAAGGAACTTGGTGAAAACCCAGTAATTGCATCAGTGAGTTTTGGAGCCAATAGAATGTTTCACTTAAAACATCGTTTTGTACCTGAATTAAAACATAAACTCATTTTAGAGTCAGGAAGTTTATTAGTTATGAAAGATAAAACACAACACTTTTGGTTGCATCAAATACCTAAAACAAAAAAGAAAGTGGAAGTTCGAATTAATTTAACCTTCAGAATTATAAAATAAAAAGCCGAGTTCCCTCAAACTCGGCTTTTCTAATTTGCTTTTTTACTATGTAGTAGATTTAGGGTCTCTAATTCCAAAACATAATGCAAATATTAATTAATTAATCCATTGAACTAAAAACTAAATTTTAGTACACTTCAAAAGTAACAGATTATTTCAATTCATCGACAAAAAACATTATTAAATCGATTAAATACATTAAATTTTAACATTTATCGACAAAAATATCTAAATAATCGACGAAATGCACTTTTTGAAATTACTAATTACACTGCTTTCTTAATCAATCTGTAATAAGAACAGCTAGAATTTCGTTATCAAAATAAGTTAAAATGAGTTATTTTTATAATTGAAACGATTACTTTCGAAAAAACATAATAACCTATGAAATTCAAATTGTTGTTCGTCATTTGTTGCATATGCAACTCTATTTTAGCACAAGACTCAAATTTCACCGCTAAAGAAATTACAATTAATGAATTTGTCGATGGCACCTTATTAATTCCAAATGATGTTGATAAACCAAATCTGGCCATCATAATTGCTGGGTCTGGACCTACAGATAGGAATGGGAACCAAAATCTTCTGAAAAATAATTCACTAAAAAAATTAGCTGAAAGCTTAAGCAATCATGAATTAGCAACTTTTAGATATGATAAACGTATCGTTAAGCAAATAAGAAAAGGGAATGTTGATATGAACATTCGATTTGACGATTTTATTACTGATGCAATTTCTATACTTACCTATTTCAAAAGCAGTGACGCCTTTAGCAAGGTTTATATTATTGGACATAGTCAAGGAAGCTTGGTTGGTATAGTAACTGCAAAACAAGGAGCAGATGGTTTTATTTCATTGGCTGGAGCAGGAAAATCAATCGATGAAGTCATTATAGAACAAGTCACTAGTATGGCTCCAACTCTTACTGAAGACACCAAACGTGTGTTTTCTATTATGAAAGATGGTAAAACAACAACAGATTTTCCTCAAGCCTTGACTTCTATTTTCAACTTAGAAGTTCAGCCTTTTATGATGAGTTGGATGGCTTACAATCCGCAGGAAGAAATCGGTAGTTTAGAAATGCCTATTCTTATTATTAATGGAACCAAAGATTTACAAGTTTCAGAAGAGGAAGCCAATCTTTTACATGCTGCAAATTCAAAATCAACCCTGAGTATTATAGAAAATATGAATCATATTTTGGTGCCAATAGCTGGTGATACTTTAGAAAATTCAAAGTCATACAATGAATCTCAACGAAAAATTTCGATTGAATTAGTTGAATTAATTATTAGTTTTATTAATGAAAACTAATTTTTCAATGAATTTTACGAGTGTTTTTTAACAAACAACACCCTAATAACGTAGAAAATACACCTATTATCGAAAAATTTAAGAATAATTTATGCGGTTAATTTAAATTTGATGATCATAACCCCAAATTATGCAACTCATGACCAAA
>CALGIH010000162.1 GCA_937916035.1 uncultured Lacinutrix sp. | reverse complement strand
TCAAGTTGGGGCGCTCAATGAATTTGACAACGAAAATTTTCTACAGTTTATAGCAGGTGGAAATGATAGTACCTTTAGAAGCTCACAAGATGAGGTTGGTATTAATATCAATAACATTTACTGGGATTTTATTGGAGATTATGGCATTGGAGATATTAGCGGAAATATGTACCTAAAAACTTTAACACTAGATTATGATTATTTTGACAATGAACATTTCGAATTGAACGTTATCAATGATGCACTGATAGAGTTGTATCATCCTTCATCTGGAACTTATTATGAATTTCAAGGAAGGGGTTACATACAATATTTAGCGCCAAATGAAGGTGATTCCGGAAAGTCAACAACATATGGTAATAAATTAAGAAAACAAAAAACAGAAAAAAAGGATAACCCAAGGGTTAATAAACGATTATAAGAAAAGCTAAAATTTTGGTTGGTTATTTTAGTTTAATACTGCTTAAGGCACTTGCTTTGGGCAGTATTCTTTTTTAGTGCCTTTTCTGGTATTTTCATTACACAAAAGTTTTAGTGTATCACTATTTTAGGACTGGACCTATTTATATAAATAAAAACCCAACATAAAGGGGTTGGGTTTTTTATTTGTAAAAATTCATTTCATCGAGATAACTCCAAACATGTTCTGGTAACATTGGCCTGATATTTTTACCATCTTTTATAGCCTTTCGAATAAAGGTCGAAGATAGCTCCATTATTGGCGCATCAACTTTATGAATTTTAGAATGATTATCAAATTGTGTCTCAATGATGCCATCTGAAATTCTTGGATACACATAAATATGATAACGCTCTAAAATGAGCTCATAATTTTTCCATTTATGAAAACTCTTTAAATTATCTTCTCCCATTATAAGAGCGAATTCATAATCAGGATATTTTTCTTCTAAATGAGTAAGTGTATTAATAGTATAATTAGGTTGAGGTAGTTTGAACTCAATATCGCTTACACTCAATTTTTGATAATCTTCAACAGCGCGATCTACCATTTGAAAACGATGATTATTATCAAGCAGAGAGCTTTTCTTTTTAAAAGGATTATGAGGTGTTACCACAAACCACACTTGATCTAAATCGCTATATTCAGCCATATGATTAGCAATGGTTAAATGACCAACATGAATTGGATTAAACGTACCAAAGTAAAGTCCTATTTTCATTTGTAATCGG
The DNA here is from genome assembly GCA_937916035.1 of uncultured Lacinutrix sp. Taxonomy (GTDB): domain Bacteria; phylum Bacteroidota; class Bacteroidia; order Flavobacteriales; family Flavobacteriaceae; genus CAJQLB01. The sequence continues at coordinate 3,733 of CALGIH010000162.1, read as the reverse complement.
AAGGTTTGTTTATAAAATCACTTACCAATGAATTAGCTTCTTTAAGTGCTTTTTCCAAATGATCGTTTTCAATAATCACATCAAACAAAGGTGCTGTAGCTAGTTCTGCTGAAGCCTTTGCAATACGCATATTTATCTTACCATCACTTTCAGTTTTACGTTTTTTTAAACGTATTTTAAGTTCGTCGATACTTGGTGGTTTTACAAAAACCGCTAGTGTTTGTTTTGGGAATTTTCGTTTTATACGCAACCCTCCAGACACATCAATATCAAAAATAACATGTTTCCCTAAAGCCCAAATTCGTTCCACTTCAGTTTTTAAAGTACCATAAAAATTATCGCGATATACCTCTTCCCATTCTAAAAATTCTTCGTTTTTAATCTTAGTTTTAAATTCTTTAGCTGTTAAGAAATAATAATCTTTTGCATTAACCTCATCACCGCGCTTTACTCTAGAAGTAGCAGAAATTGAGAATTCTAAATTCAATGCTCCTTGTTTCAGTAAATGTCTTACTATGGTAGTTTTACCAGAGCCGGAAGGTGCGGAAAATACAATTAATTTGCCATCAATCATTTAAAGTACGTTTAATAATTGTTCCTTCACTTTCTCCAACTCGTCTTTCATTTGTACAACTAATTTTTGCATTGGTGCATAATTAGCTTTGGAGCCAATAGTGTTTATTTCACGACCAATTTCCTGACCAATAAACCCTAATTTTTTTCCATTAGAATCATCAGAATTTAGAGATTTTATAAAATATTCTAAGTGATTGTGAAGTCTTACTTTTTCTTCAGTGATATCATACTTTTCAATATAATAAACCAATTCTTGTTCAAACCTATTTTCGTCTACGCGTTCTTTAATTTCGGCAATACCTTTTTCTAAACGTACTCTAACACCTTCAATTCTATCAGGATCGATTTTTATCACCTCTTGAAGTAAATTGTCAATATTTCTTAGTCTTAACTCAACGTCTTTTTCTAAAGCTTTACCCTCTTGAATCCTAAAGTCTTGAATTTTATCTAAGGTATTGTCAATTTCTGTTTGAATTAATTTCCATTCATTTTCATCAATTTCATCTCGCTCAGTATTTAAAGAATCAGGCATTTTAATTGCCATTTTAAGCAATTCAGTATCATCAGCTGCAACTATATTTCTGAGCTGTTCCATGTATTTTTTAACAACTGTTTGATTCACAACTGAAGAGGTTTCTTCTCCTGTAATTTCAACAAATAATGAAAAATCAATTTTACCTCTTTCTAATTTTGAAGCAATTAATGATCTTATAGCAAGTTCCTTTTCTCGATACATTGAGGGCATACGAGCATTCAAATCGAGATTTTTGCTGTTAAGAGATTTTAATTCTATTGAAATTTTCTTTGTTGGTAACTGAAGAACAGACTTACCATAACCTGTCATTGATTGTATCATTACTGAATTTTAAAGTTGCACAAAGATAAATAAAAGACTTTACTATGTCTTAAACTAATCACAAACAAAAAATGTAGCTTTGCTAATAGCAATTAAACATAATATGTACATAAAAGAATTTGAAATTCGTTGGAGTGATCTTGACGCTAATTTGCATTTAGGAAACTCTAAATATATAGATTACATGAGCCATACAAGAATGTCTTTTTTAGCTGAAAACAATCTTGGTTTGGATGTAATGTTCAAAAACAATTTAGGACCAATTACACTTCATGAACATATACATTATTTTAAAGAAATTAAGCCAAGAGAAACTGTAAGTGTAAGTCTTGAAGTTTCTGGACACACTGAAGATGGAAGGTTTTTAATGTTTGAACATAATTTTTATAATTCTGAAGGAAAGAATTTGGCTTATGCCGAAATTTTGTTTTCATGGATTGATATTAAAAAACGTAAAATTGGAATTGTACCAAAAGAACTTTTGACTATAATTGAATCTTTTCCACGCTCTAACAACTTTAAACACCTAACAAAAAAGGAGTTAAAAGAAAAGATTGTCATCCCAAATGATCTTCCGAAATAAACAATCAAAGCATTTTTTTCTTAAATTGTTGCTATATAACTAACTTAATAAGCAAAATTATGGGAGGAATGGACATTAATTATTTGGCTTTGGTTGTTGCAGCAATTATACCTCTTATTACAGGATTTATTTGGTACAACCCAAAAGTTTTTGGAACTACTTGGATGAAAGAATCTGGCATGACCGAAGAAAAAGCAAAAAGCATGAATCCTGGAAAAACCTATGGGTTGGCTGTGATTTTTGCGTTTTTAGCAGCATCTTTCCTTTGGGGACAAGTCATGTTAGGGGGAGCTCCAGGAGAAGCACATGGAGCTGGTGGAAATTTTATGACTTTTAAACATGGTGCTTTTCACGGAGTACTCATTAGTATTATGATTGTGTTGCCAGTTTTTGCAACCAATGCATTGTTTGAGCAAAAATCGTTTAAGTACGTAGCGATAAATGTTGGATATTGGGTTGTAACTTTTGCACTCATGTCTGGACTTTTAAATGCTTGGGCTTAAAAAAACCATTAGATGTTAAAAAGAGGCTTTTGCCTCTTTTTTTTATGCTTTAAAAGGCTCGTGTTGTTTGAAATCTTTAATTTGTACTTGACTAATAAATGGTTTTAATAGTTTATTAATAAAGTTGCGTCTATGCCTTGTGTAACAAACTAAATTTTCAGGTGTTGCACCAATAGTAGATTTAATTTCGGAAGCTGTTCTGCCAAAATTTATTTGTGATACTTTGTTTTCAATTCCTAATCGTACATAATCATTTAAAATTCTTGGGTAAATAGCATGGGTTTTATTAAGCTCATAATCTAAGCCAATAAAATGAGCGTCTAAATGATTATTATTTACCAAAGCAGATAAAAATCCTATTAGCTTATCCTCAAGAAAATAGGCCTTAACGATAAAATCATCTTTATACAAAGCTCTTAGTTTTATGTAAGTATTTAGATTTAAAACTTGAGCATTAAAATTAGCATTGGCTATTGTGTTTTCATACAATTGCTGTAGTTCCTCTTTATAGACTTTAAAATCGTTTTCGTTAAATAATTTTGCGTTTAAATGACTACTAGTTTTATCAGCTTTATTAACTTTCACTCGATATTTTGATTTTAAAGCATCTGTATAATCTTCAAACGTTTTCCAGTTCGGATTTAGTTTAAAAATCATATTTGGTTCCACTGGCATTTTCATATAATTATAATCCAATAAATGATCTGTAATGTGCAACGATTCTTGATAAAAATCCTTGATAAAAATAGCGTGAAGTGGTCTGTTTTCTTTTAATGATGAAAGTTCTTTTATCGTTCTCGAAATAATTAAAAACGCACTTTTTTTATGGATATCTTGGTTGAGAATAATACCGTGTTCACCACTCAAAAACATATTGCCACAAAACATTATTTTAAGCGGATAATTACACATAAAAAAACGAAACACTTTTTTAACGCTTTTCGAAATTTTAATGTTTTTTAATATAACATCAATCCCTAAGCTGATAATCTGAATGTTAGCCAATCCAACAACCTTCGAGTTATCATAAATAACAATGTATTTAAATGAAATATTTGGATTGGAAACTTCAAAAGCCTTTAAAAACCCTTGGCTAAAATAGATGTTACTTGTATCATTTAAAGATGCAAAGTCATCTGATGAAATAGAGTCAATAGTATCAAAAACAGTTGCTGAATATTGGTTCATTAAAATCTGAAATAGGTAGTTATAGTC
>CALGIH010000161.1 GCA_937916035.1 uncultured Lacinutrix sp. | reverse complement strand
CCCAATTATAGATGATAGTTTAGTTGCTGAAATACCTGCAGGATTAACCATTTTAAAACAGCCAATTGCTGAACCTTATAAATTAGCTAATAAAATTTCAAAAGGAAAATCAGCCACAATTAGCAAAGGCATTATTCCAGACAAAAGAAGACAAAGTGTTATGGAGCGATTGATGCTTTTTGTTAGAGGTAATTTTTTTATTCCTGATGCTAGAAAAAAGTGGATTAAACCTTCAGTAAATTTTTTAATAACCTATATTCGAGATTATGGGATAGATACTATTATTACAACAGGTCCTCCTCACAGTTTACATCTTATCGGTGAGCAGCTTAAGAATAGATTAGATATTAAGTGGATTGCAGATTTTAGAGATCCTTGGACAACCATTAGTTATCATAAAAAGCTTAAGCTAATGCCAATGGCTCGCAAAAAGCACAAAGCTTTAGAGGCTAAGGTGCTAAATACTGCTGATATTATTGTCGTGACTAGTAATAACACTAAAAAGAACTTTGCATCGCTAACGGAACAGCCCATTGAAGTTATTACAAATGGTTATGATTATGAAGCTGTTGAGAAAGTTGTTTTAGATGAAAAATTTTCATTATCTCATATTGGTTCTTTATTATCTGAACGAAACCCTGAAGTACTTTGGAAGGTTTTGGACGAACTTGTTACAGATGACAAAGTTTTTGCTTCCATGTTAGAACTTAATTTTGTTGGCTCTGTGAGTAAAGATGTATTACGAAGTTTAGAAGAACACAATCTTTCACAATATGCAAAATTAAAAGCTTACGTTTCACATGTTGAAGCCATAAAATATCAACAACAATCGCAAGTTTTACTAATTATTGAAATAGATTCTGAAGATACTAAATGCATCATTCCAGGGAAATTGTTTGAGTATATGGTTTCCAATAGACCTATTCTAGGCATTGGTCCAAAAGGCTCTGATGTTTCAGACATATTAAGAGCTACTAAAACTGGTAACTATTTTTTATATAATGAACAAGATGCTATTAAAGAAGCAATTATAGATATGTTTCAAGCATTTAGATCTGGTGATTTAAAAAGCAATGCTATTGGACTTCAACAATATAGTAGAAAAAACCTAACTTCAAAACTTGCCAAATTAATTAATTAGAATTTTCCAATGGGAATTGTACAAAACCAGACATTTAAAAATACCATTGCAACATACGTTGGTTTTGGTATTGGTGCAATAAATGTTTTATATTTTTTCCCCAATTATCTTTCTGATGAATATTTTGGTTTAGTAGCGTTTATTTTGTCATCAGCTAATATTATGATGCCATTATTTGCATTAGGAATCCAAAATACTATTATCAAATTCTATTCATCGTTCAAAACGCGTAATAGTATTAATAGCTTTCTAACACTCATGCTAATTTTTCCTTTATTCCTTATTATACCAGTTGGATTGATTGGGTGGTTTAGTTATGATTTTATTGCTGAAATACTTTCTAGTAAAAATGCCATTATTAAGGATTACGTTTGGCTCATCTTTGCGTCAGCTACCTGTTTTGCATATTTTGAAATTTTTTATGCATGGGCAAAAGTGCAAATGCAAAGCGTGTTTGGAAATTTCATGAAAGAAGTATTTCATAGATTAGGAGTGCTTATTCTTTTTATAGGTATTCACTTTAATTTTATTTCTTATGAGACCTTCATTTATGGTGTTGTAATTGTTTACATTTTGAGAACCATAAT
>CALGIH010000160.1 GCA_937916035.1 uncultured Lacinutrix sp. | reverse complement strand
GTTGTAAGCGCTCAAACTATAAGTCAGGATACTACTGCAACTAAAAATCAACAACAAAATGCTGCTCAAAATATACTGAATGGAACTTCTTCCAAAGGGATTACTATTGGAGGTTATGCAGAAGTAGATTATAACCAGCCTGAAGGAGCCAATGGTACTATGGACGTTCATAGATTAGTAATGTTATTAGGTTATAAGTTTAGTGATAAAGTGCAATTTGTTACTGAAATTGAGTATGAACATGTTAAGGAAGTTTATATAGAGCAAGCCTTTTTAAATTATAATTTAAATGATCATGTTAGCATTCGAGGTGGGTTAATGTTAGTGCCAATGGGGATTGTGAACGAGTACCATGAGCCAACAACCTTTAATGGCGTTGAACGACCCAACGTTGATAAAAGCATCGTGCCTTCAACTTGGAGAGAAATTGGTGTTGGAGTTACAGGAAGATTTAATGAGGTTAGCCTGGGCTATCAAGCCTATGTCTTTAACGGTTTCACTTCTGTAAATGGAGAAAAAGTTTTAGGAGGAAGTAATGGCTTGAGAAATGGTCGTCAAAAAGGAGCAGAGTCTATCATTAATACACCAAATTTATCTGCTAAGTTCGATTATTATGGACTTCCTGGACTGCGTTTAGGATTGTCAGGTTATTTAGGGAGAACACAAGCAGCAGATGATATTCAGGATATAAATGGTGCAGACGTTGGTGTGTCTATGTTTGGTTTTGATGTAAGATATATTAACAAACGGTTTTCAGCTAGAGGACAATACATTCATGCCTTAATTACGGATGCTAATGATTATAACACATTGTATGAAACTAATTTAGGATCTGAGCTTAAGGGTTGGTATGCAGAGGTAGCCTATAATTTATTGCCTTTGGGTAAGGAGCAAAAGTTAGATGCTTTTATGCGTTATGAAATGTACGACACTCATGCTGCAACCAAGGATGCAAATATTACTAGAAATTTGTCATATAACAGAAATGAGTGGACCACAGGTTTAAGTTATCATGTTGCACCTGGAGCTGTTGTAAAGGCAGATTATCAGTTAATAGATAATGCAGTTGAAGGTAATAAAACAAAAGGCCAATTGAATATTGGGTTTGGTGTTTGGTTCTAGGTTTAATAATATTTTACTAATATGTTTCTAAAAAGCGTTTTCGGATTTGTATTTTGCATTCTTTTAGTGGTTTTTGGTCTTACTGATAAACTACAGAAGAAAGTTGATAAAGTGATTAAATCTACATTTGAGATTGAAGTGTTTTCAATGGATGCAAAATTATTTTCTAAAGAAATCACAGGTGATTTGCCTTCTAAATTTTCAGACAACAATTTTTTTGAAATTAAGAAAGAGGATATCTTACTGGGCTATGCTTATGTTTCAAAAGCACCAAGCAAAACAGATGAGTTTGATTATTTAATTCTATTTGATAAGGATTTGGTGATTATGACTTCAAAAATTTTAGCGTACAGAGAAGATTATGGTGGTGAGATTGGAAGCAGTCGTTGGTTAAAACAATTCAAAGGAAAAACAACTTCTGATGAACTCATTTATGGAGATAATATTGCGGCTATCTCTGGAGCGACTATTTCTGTAAAATCTATGGCTAATGCTGTAAATAATGTATTAAAATCAATTAAGATACTTCAACAAAAAAATGAACTCTGATGAAAATAGATGGTCTAATTTATAGTTTAACGAAAGAGCTCAGATGGCTTATAGGTGCATTTATTATAGTATTATCAATTGGCTTTTATTCAGGTTTGTTGTTTGTTGGAGAAACATCGTCGGCTAATCCAAATGGCATAGAAGAATAATATTTAGGTAATGAAGCTGATGAAGGTGCAATGGTTATGAAGTTTAAGAAAAGTGAACAAGAGATGCTTACTTTGGTTCATAATCACATTCTTTCAATGTCCATAATTTTCTTTTTGGTCGGACTTATATTAAGTATCACAAAACTTAATAAAAAGCTCAAATTATTTTTAATGATCGAACCATTCATTTCTGTGATATTAACCTTTGGAGGTCTCTATTTACTTTGGAAAGGCATGATTTGGGTAAAATATATTGTGATGTTTTCTGGAATTTTAATGACACTAACTTATAGTGTTTCGGTGCTAGTTATTTTATTTCAAGTCACTAAGAAAAATCATTAGTTTTTTGCCCTTATAGATTTGTATAATCTAATTGCTAATAGAAGTAGAATGCCAAAGGATACAATACCTATTAATCCATAAATCCAGTTCACGGCACTTTTTAATACTACAATAAAAACCACTGAAAATAAAATAAGTGTAGGAACTTCATTCCAAAGACGCAGTTTGTTAGTGGTGTACTTAACCACGTCATTTTGTAATTGCTTAAACATGTTATGACAAACAAGATGATAAGCATAAAGTAAGACAACAAATCCAAGTTTCACTTGCATCCAGGGCATCTCTAAAAGAACAGAGTTGATAAATAACATCCAAAAGGCAAATAGACTGGCCAATATAGCAGATGGCCAAGTAATAATAAGCCATAATCGCTTAGTCATTATTTTATATTGTTGCTGTAGTATTTCTTTTTCTGGTGAGGGTTTAGTTTCAGCTTCAGTATGGTAAATAAATAGACGTACCGTATAAAAAAGACCTGCAAACCATGTAATAATAAAAATAATGTGTAATGATTTGGCGTATAAGTAATCCATAGCTATATGTTAGTTTTTAGCCCATTTTTCTATCCAATTATGCATCACAGCCACCCAATCATCATTGTCATTTATACACGGAATGTGTTTGTATTCTTGTCCGCCAGCATCTTTAAATTGCTCTTCACCTTCCATAGCTATTTCTTCTAAAGTCTCTAAGCAATCTGAAACAAAAGCAGGTGTAACTACAGCTAATTTTTTCTTCCCTACTCCAGGGAAACGTTCAAATTCAAAATCTGTGTATGGCTTTAACCAAGGATCTTTTAGTAAGCGCGATTGAAACGAATTGCTATACGTGCCTTCTTCTAAATTCATCGCAGCAGCGATGCCCTTAGTCGTTTCAAAACATTGATGCCTATAGCATGTTTTATGTGCTTCTGACGCAACATTACAGCAGTTACCATCTAGCTTGCAATGACTTTTTGTAGTGTCTGACTTATAGATATGACGTTCTGGAATACCATGATAAGAAAACAGAATATGATCGTAATCAAAACCAGTTAAGTGATTTTTAATGTTATCACTCATCACCTTTATATAATCACTATTATTATAAAAAACAGGCAGCACATCTAATTTTATATTTGGGAAATCTTGTTTGCAAACCGCTTCAGCTTTAACAACAACTGTTTCGTAAGATGACATTGCGTAATGAGGATATAATGGTACTAAAAGAACCTCCGTGACACCTTTGTCATACAATTCTTTTATTCCTTTTTTAATACTCATGCTACCATAGCGCATACCTAATGCAATAGGCATGTTCGTTTTTGTTCTAAGTTTTTTAGTAAATCGTTCAGATAGTACAACTAGTGGAGAGCCCTCTTTCCACCAAATTTTTTTATATGCTTCAGCAGATTTCTTTGGACGTACTCTTAATATTATGCCTTTAATAAGTAAAAAACGCTTCCAATATGGAATGTCTATAACGCGTTCGTCCATTAAAAATTCATCTAGATAAGTTCTTACATCTTTTGTCGATGTGCTATCTGGAGATCCTAAGTTAACTAGTAATATACCTTTCATTTAGTAATTAATCTTGTTAGTATTAAAGTGATGTAATGTATCGTTTTGGTGTTGTGCCATATTTCTTTTTAAAGGCAGCAATGAAGTGACTTGCCGCGCTATAACCAATTGTGTTGCCAACTTCGTTAACATTGTATTGGTTAGTTTCCAAAAGCTTTTTTGCATGTTCCATTTTATAATCAAACAAAAAGCTATAAACAGTATCTCCATAAATTTGTTTAAAACCTTCTTTTAGTTTTTTCAAGCTTAAACCAATTTCGTCTGCTAATTCTTGTAAACTCGGTGGTTCTGCCATTTTTGAAATAATAATATCTTTAGCTTTTCGTATTTTAATTACGTTAGATTCGTCAACTAAAAATGGGCATTGTTCAAAGTCGGCATCATTACTTCTGTTAAAGTACAAGCTCAAAAATTCGTAAATTTTCCCTTTGAAGTAAAGGTTTTTGACTGAATCATTTAAATTGAAATTAAACAACTGATTAAGTACAATAGCTATTGAAGGTGATATTTCCCCATCCTTATAATATTTTTTGTGCTTATTATCATCACTTAAAAATGTAATATAATCGGCTTCCTGTGAGAATAATGAATGAAATTTTTTAATTGAAATTAAGAAAGTAATTAACCAAGAATCGGCATTAATTTCTTGATTTAAAGGTAAATCTTGCTCAGGATTATATAGTAATAATGAATTATCTGCAGTAATATTTAACATGTAATTACCTTTGTTAAAGTTGAATTTGCTCGAGCCTTTTAAACAAAAATGAAACTGTATAAAACTGTTATCAATTTCGCGGACAATACATTGAGTGTCCTTCGTGTCGTTTTGAAATTTTAGAACAATAAAACCAGCTTCAATTTGAGTTTCTTCAATAGTTCCTTTAGCGACATTTTTCTCAATGCTATTCATGCGAATTTAATTTTTATTATTTAGAATCATTCTAAACAAATACGATGCAATTACCTATGGCTTCTGCAAAAATATGACAATTATCATGTTTATTGTAAAAATTAATAAAAAAACTTAAAGCGTTATAAAAAGTTCTTTTAGCGTTGTTTTTTAAACTACTATACCAATACTTTTGTATAAGAAATAGAGTTTCCAAATCATGAACAGATACCACGTATCAAAATCTAAATATTTTTATGCTATTGGTCTTAATTACCATAAGGCAGATGCCGAAATTAGTGGTCTTTTTAGTCTTAGTAATGAGTTAAAAGAAGACTTATTTGTACAGGCAAAAAATGAAGGTATTGAGGTATTAATAGTTATTTCAACGTGTAATCGAACAGAAATTTATGGCTTTGCCGAACATCCTTACCAATTAATAAAATTACT
>CALGIH010000159.1 GCA_937916035.1 uncultured Lacinutrix sp. | reverse complement strand
TGACTTTAAATTGAAGATTATGTCAAAATTTGGGGAACTTATTGATGTAGAGATTCCAGTGTTATTGGACTTTTTTACAGACTGGAACGACGAATCTGCTGCTATGCATGCAGTATTACGTGACGTTGCTGCAGCTCTAGGCGATAAAGCAAAAGTTATTAAAATTGACGTAGATAAAAACAAAGATTTGGCTGAAGCACTTCGCATTAAAGGCTTACCAACGTTAATTATTTATAAGAATGGCGAAATGAAATGGCGCCAAAGTGGTGAGCAAGATGCCAATACACTTATTGGTCTTATTCAGGAATACGCTTAAAATTATATCCTTTTTTAGAAAAGTAATCAAGTACTTTTGGTAGTGAATACATCATATTTAGTGATGCTTTCTCACTATCATGAAACACAATTATTGAGCCTGGCTCTGATTTTTCAACGACATTGTTATAACATTGATTTTCAGATACAGTTATATCCCAATCTAAAGATAGAACGCTCCACATCACTATTTTGAAATTAGCATTAATAAGTAACTTAGCTTGTTTAGGTTTTATTCGGCCATAAGGTGGTCTAAATAGTTTGCTGCTGATGTATTTCGAAGCTTTTTCAACATCCTTAATGTAATCTGTTGATTTCGTTTTCCAACCTTCCAAATGATTAAACGTGTGATTTCCAATGGCATGACTATTATCAATTATACGTTGAAAAATTTCTGGATGTTTTTCAATATTTTTACCAATGCAAAAAAAAGTAGCCTTGGCATTATAATCATTTAAACAATTCAAAACCCAATCTGTTATTTCAGGCGTAGGACCATCATCAAAAGTTAGATATAGTGTTTTTTCATCAATATCAATGTTCCAAACAAAACTTGGAAACATTGCTTTAACTAGTTTAGGAATCTTAACAGGAGTTAGATTCATGGCTTTTAATTACTACTATCTATACCAATAACATTTGAATCTGTAGGAATATCAATATCTGTACGTACAGGTTCTTCATAAGAATCGTCACCAATTAATTGACTAAATAATCGCAACGTATTATTGAAAACTTCCATTTCAGTTTTAATAAATTCTTCGTCAGTATCATTTACAATAATCACATCAACCAAGCCTCTGTATCGCTCAATATCAGTATAAATTTCTTCAAACATGCGTCGCTGATTTCCAAGTGACAATGTGCTATAATATCCTAAGTTTTCTTGATATTTTTCAGAAACATCTTTAAATAGCTTACGTGCTTTGTCTTTAGAATCTACTTGATAATAAGCGCTTATATAAGGCTCAAGTAAGGTGTAGTAACCAAAGACATCAACAGGCATTTTTTCCATTGCTAAATCGGCAATTTCTTCGGCTTTTTTAGGTTCATCGTTATTTATCAAAGCTTCAATTAGTCGAGCTAAATTACCTCTATAAGTAATGCCGTTTTTTCTGGTTTCAACATCGTGGTAAATATCTTCGCTACCACTATTTCCCCATTGCCATTTGCTAACTAAATCGTACATTTTTTCTGGATCAACACGACCCATATCAAACGGGTTTGCACGATCAACATGAGTTCTTATTGGCACTAATTTATAGCACAAGCCATCAAGTTGTAAGTAATCTTTCATCCAGATATAATCATCATCACCAAAGGCTCCTCCAGTAAAATATATTGGTCGCTCCCAATTGTTGTTAGCCACAATATCTAGCATTAATAATCGGTTTTTTGTTAAAGCATTTCCTTTGATTACGATATCAATATAAGGCACAATTTTGTCTGCATCCTTTTCAGAAACGATACCATTCTTTAGCACAACATCCTTATCAACAGGAATTCTAACATTCTCTGTTGGCAAATAGTTGGCGTTTAATTCTTGAGAACGTATTCTACTAAGATCATATCCACCTTGCTGAAGCACATGTCTGTACTTAGTTCTTGGATCATCGCTTGTAATGAAATTCATGAATTCCTTTATAGGAATAGTGTCACTTGTAATGGTGTCTTTAATGATATAATCTCTAGTTCCAAATTTATATTTATCATGTGATAATGATGATGGAATAGGATCACTTTCGTAAGCTTTTCGTTTCATCTGATCAATGTACCAATCGGTTTGAAATAAACTGGTATTGACCACACGAACATCCTTACGAATACCTTCAATTTCTTGCGCATACCAAAGCGGGAAAGAATCGTTGTCGCCAATGGTAAATAATATGGCATTCGGATCACAGGATTCTAAATATTTTATGGCCATTGCATGAGCAGTTTCTCTGCCAGAACGATCATGATCATCCCAGTTGTTTACTGCTAAAACACCAGGAACTAATGCCAAACAAACTACTGCTATTGCAGGAGCTAGAAGTTGATGCTTGCTGAATTTTTGTAAGGCATTAAATAGTGCGTAAGCACCAAAGCCAATCCAAATAGCAAACACATAAAAGGATCCTACCAATGAATAGTCACGTTCTCTAGGTTCAAAAGGCCTAACGTTTGTATAGACTTGAATGGCTAATCCTGTAAACAGGAAAAACACTAGCAAAGTCCAGAATATTTTTTTATCCTTATTATAAAGGAAAAACAAACCAATTAATCCTAAAATTAAAGGCAAAAAGTAATAAGTGTTTCTTGCTTTATTATCTAATACATCACTTGGCAAATTATCTTGAGAAAGTCCTAAAAGCCATTCGTCAATGGGTTTTATGCCACTTATCCAATTTCCATGTGAGTCATATTTTCCTTGAATATCGTCTTGTCTTCCTGTGAAATTCCACATAAAATAACGCCAATACATATAGCCTAACTGATACTCTAAAAGGTAAGCAAAATTGGAGCCTAAAGTTGGTTTTTGAATATCAATGTATTGCCCGAATTGACGTAAGAAACTATGATAATCCTCGTAATCCATTAAGCCTTGAGCTACCTTGCTCTTTGTTTCAGCCATAATACCACGCAACTCATTTTGCATTTGAAATTCAGGTTTTAGTTTAAAATCTAAATAACCTGTATAAATCATATAATTTTCGGCATGCTCAGAACTCCACATTCTTGGGAGTATTGAGGCATGTTTTGAGTTGTAATTCTGATTGTTATTTTTATAGTCATTTACAATAACATATTCTCCTTTTTCAAAATCACGCTCATATTTCGGTTTATCATCAACATAAGGATTGTTTTCATCCAAACCAGAATACATATCTGTAAACTGAGGGCCGTAAAACAGATGCGTTTTCGGATACTGCTCTAAATTGTAATAAGCCAGTAATTCTCGAGCGCTTGAAGGTTTATTCTCATTGATAACGACATTAACATTGGCGCGAATTGGAAGCATTAACCAAGTTGAAAACCCAATAATAACGAAACCCAAACATAAAATTCCTGTGTTGAGATGCTTTAAACCTTTGTCATTAGTGTATTTGATTCCGAAGTAAAAAGCAGCAATCAAAATAATGCCAGCTATCACAGAACCAGAATTGAATGGTAACCCAATAGAGTTTACAAAGAAAATCTCCAGAGTACTAAAATAGCGTAGAATGTTTGGAGCTAATAATTTAAAAATAAATAGTAAAATAGCAACCACAGCGACATTGGCAATAATGAAATTCTTGACCGTTACTGTTTTATAATTTTTAAAGAAATATATTAATCCAATTGCTGGAATAGTCAATAATCCCATAAAGTGTACTCCAAAAGATAATCCAGTAACAAAAGCAATTAATATAAGCCATTTATTACCACGAGGTTTGTGCATATCTTGTTCCCAGCGTAGTCCTAAATAAAACATAATTGCCATGATAAGCGTTGCCATAGCATAAACTTCAGTTTCAACAGCGTTAAACCAAAATGAATCTGTAAAGGCAAATGCTAAACTTCCAACTAAGGCACTTCCTAAAATAGCTTGTCCTTTAGATGTTGTTAAAGTTTCAGAAGACCCAACGATATTTCGCAATAAAATTGAGATGGACCAAAACATAAATAGAATTGTAAAAGCACTTGAAACCGCACTCATCATATTCATTAACCAACCTATTTGTGAAGGGTCTGTAGAAAATACTGAGAAAAAAGCGCCAAGCATTTGAAACAAAGGAGCTCCAGGAGGATGCCCAACTTGTAATTTTGATGAGGTTAAAATGTATTCTCCTGCATCCCAAAAACTAACCGTTGGTTCAACAGTTAAGGTATATGTTATTAGAGCGACTAAAAAAGCTAACCATCCTAAAATAGTATTCCACTTTTTAAAGTTTAATTGTGTCATAATGATGAGTTGTTACTGCTGGCGAATTTAAGAATAAATATAGAACGCAAGAACAATTTTAAGTAAACGTTAAGGCTTTCTTTTTATTTTTCTTTAAAAATGTTTGTGCAAATGAAACTTTGTTTTAAATTTGCATCCTCTTTAGAGATTGGCCCATGGTGTAACTGGCAACACGTCTGTTTTTGGTATAGAAGAGTCTAGGTTCGAGCCCTAGTGGGCCAACAAAAAAAGTCTTCCGATTGCGGAAGACTTTTTTGTTTACTTTATTTTCCAGTTTAAATTTTAAAAGTTATTACTGGTCGTTTAGCATGGTTTACTAAATCTTCGCTAATACTTCCATTAAAAAAATGAGCAATGCCTTTCCTTCCATGCGTACTCATTCCTATTAAACCAGCATCTATATGGTGAGCAAAGTTTAAGACGCCTTTTTCAATTGTGTAATCGTTGTAAATGTTAATTGTATAATTTTTAAAGCGAGAACCTTTCATAAATTCTTGCATTTTTGAATCTGCTTCATCTGTTGTTAGAAATTTATTTGGAGTATTAATCATTAATAAATGAAGTGCAGCATTATTGAGCTTTGCAAATTCTATGGCCATTTTAAAAGGTTTTTTGTTTTCGTTGGAAAAATCAGAAGCGTAAATAAAATTTTTAACTCTAAATTTTTTATGATAATTTTTGATAACCAAAACAGGTATGTCACTTGTTCTAACCACTTTTTCAGTATTGGAGCCTATAAACATCTCCTTAAAACCACTAACGCCATGAGATCCCATAACAATTAAGTCTATTTTAAATTCTTTACAAGTATCTATA
>CALGIH010000158.1 GCA_937916035.1 uncultured Lacinutrix sp. | reverse complement strand
CAAACCATTTTTGATAACCTAATAAATAGAATGATGAATAATAACCATATTAGTTATCAGGAAATTATAATAAGAACCTAAATAGACACCTCTAAAAATTTAACTACAAATTTAACTAAATAATTTATTGTTTTCGTTATATTTGATAATATATAACGAAAACAAATGATTTCTGTAGAAAAAGCAATACAAATTGTATCTAACAATAGTAATCCTGTAACCAAATCAAAGGGAATTAATCTTTCCTCTGCTTTAGGTTATGTGTTGTTTGAAGATGTAGTTTCCCTAATCAATATGCCTCCTTTCAGACAATCTGCTATGGATGGTTATGCCTTGAATTTACATAATTCAAAAACCTATTCTATTATTGGAGAAGTGAAAGCTGGTGATAATTATAATCCAACATTGAAAACTGGTGAAGCTGTTCGGATTTTCACAGGTGCTCCAGTTCCAGATTCTGCAAACGCAGTTGTGATGCAAGAAAAAACGTCTCTTGATAATGATACCCTTTTCATAGAATCTCAGGTCAACCTAAACGATAACATTAGACCTTTAGGTGAGCAGATTCTTGACGGCCAAATTGCTTTAACAGAAGGAACAAAACTCTTTTCAGCAGGCATCGCCTATTTAACATCACTTGGTATTACTAAAGTAAAGGTTTATAAGAAGCCATCAATCGCAATTGTTGTTACTGGTAATGAACTAGCTGAAGCCGGAGAAAATTTGCAATATGGACAAATCTATGAGAGTAATGCTATTATGTTAAGTATAGCCTTAAAACAACTGGGTTATGATAAAGTGTCCATTCACAAAGTTGAAGATAATTATGATAGCACATTTCAGTTATTAAACGTTGTTATTAATCAACATGATGTGGTATTAGTATCAGGTGGGATTTCGGTTGGAGATTATGATTTTGTTGGCAAAGCATTAAATGAACTAGATGTAGAAGAATTGTTTTATAAAGTAAATCAGAAGCCTGGAAAACCATTGTTCTTCGGAAAAAAAGAGGAGAAAATTATCTTTGCACTGCCAGGAAATCCAGCTGCTGCATTAAGTTGTTTTTATATGTATGTGCTTTTGGCCATTGAAAAAATAATAGGTAATAATAACTTTTCATTACATAAAACCAAAGCTACCTCAACATCAGACTTCATTAAAAAAGGCGAAAGAGCACAATTCTTAAAAGCAATTTATCACGAAGGTGTAGTGGAGATTTTAGAAGGACAAAACTCTTCCATGTTGCATACGTTTGCTTTAGCAAATGCAATGGTGTATTTATCAGAAACAGCAACGTCAATTAATAAAGAAGATGAGGTTGAAGTCATACTTCTTCCTATATAATAATATTATGGACTATAAAATTAAAAGCCGAATTTGGATAGAAGCAGATGGGGATATTTTGCTAGGAGAAGGTAGAGTAAGCCTTCTTAAGGCAATTGATGAAGAAGGGTCACTTACAAAGGCAGCCAAATCCTTAGGGATGTCTTACAAAAAAGCATGGTCATTGATTGATGCCGTAAATAAACGCGCTGAAAAACCTGTTACGACTTCAAGTATTGGAGGGAAAGGTGGAGGAGGAGCTCAACTCACAGCTTATGGGAAATCTTTAGTCGAAGCGTTTGAAACTATTAATGAAAACTGTTGGGAATTTTTAGACGAACAAATAAAAAACACGAAGCTTAAGTGATTTTAGATATTGAACATATTTGGCTTTTTTTACTGGTGCTTCCAATAGTTGCTTTTTTATATGCAAGTGTTGGTCATGGAGGAGCTAGCGGTTATTTGGCACTCATGGCGATATTTTCATTTGCTCCCGAAACGATGAAACCTACTGCATTGTTGCTTAATTTGTTTGTAGCTGGTATTGCTTTTTATCATTATTACAAAGCAGGATATTTTAATAAGAAGTTGTTTTTGTCATTTGCAATTACCTCAATTCCACTGGCTTTTGTAGGAGGAATGATAGAAGTTGATGCTACCATTTATAAAAAAATATTAGCTGTTCTTTTGGTTTTTGCAATCCTTAAAATGTTGAATATCTTCGTAAAAGAAAGCAACAGCATAAAGGACGTGAAACTATGGCAAGGATTAGTAGTTGGAGGAACCATTGGTTTTTTCTCTGGATTGATTGGTATTGGAGGAGGCATTATATTGACACCAATAATTCTGTTACTTCATTGGGGGAAAATGAAAGAAGCAGCAGCAGTTTCAGCATTATTTATTTGGGTAAATTCAGCAGCTGGTTTAATTGGGCAAATGTCAAGTGGCGTTGAAATTTCATCACAATCCTTTATATTAGTTGCTATTGCTTTGGTAGGCGGATTTTTTGGAAGCTATTATGGTAGCAAAAAATTTAATAACAACATCTTAAGATATATGCTAGCATTTGTGTTGATCATTGCTTCAATAAAATTATTTTTCGTGTAATGGTTGATAAAAAAAATATAACAGGAATTGTGTTAGCTGGAGGAAAAAGCTCAAGAATGGGTTCAGATAAAGGGTTGCTTACAATCAATGATAAAACGTTTGTTGAACATGTGATTGTTGCCATGAAACCTTTAGTAGATAAGATTATTATTGTGAGTAATAATAAAGATTATGATCAATTTGGATATCGAAGAGTAGATGATAGCATTAAAGATTCTGGTCCATTGGCTGCTTTGTATTCTGGATTGAAGCATTCTGAAACTGAATTTAATTTGGTTTTGAGTTGCGATATTCCAATGATAAAAACTGAGATTTTAAAAAAGTTGGTTGATGCAGATTTAGAAAATCATGAAGTGGTTCAAATTGAAAGCAACACTAAAACGATGCCTTTAATTGCTATGTATAAAAAGCAATGCATGCACAAATGTTTGGAGTTATTGCAGCAAGGCGAAAGACGACTTCGTGTCGCTGTAAATGAACTAAAAACAAAGACAATTATAATAGATGCTGAATTTGACCAATTCGTAAAAAACGTAAATACAAAAGAAGATTTAAAAACTATAAACCATGCAGTTGAATATTAAATATTTTGGACTTATTGCTGAGCTAACACAATGTAATGAAGAAACGTTAGAGTTTTCAAATACAACTATTTCAGAGTTATTAGAAACGCTTTATAATAAGTATCCAGAATTAAAAACAAAAGATCTTCAAGTAGCACAAAACCAGGAAATAGTTTTTAATGATACAAATATTTCTGGTGAAGAATTAGCATTATTGCCACCTTTTTCAGGAGGATAAGCCCATAATGGGTATTTGGCAAACAAGATTTTGATTTGTTTGCTTTAAAAATTTAAGTAGTTAAAAGCTAGAAGAAATTTTTGCTTTTTTAATAATGTATGAGTAGATATAACAGACA
>CALGIH010000157.1 GCA_937916035.1 uncultured Lacinutrix sp. | reverse complement strand
GAAAGTATTTTATATCCTGTTTCTTGCTGTGATTTCCACAGTGCCTCATTTTGATATAATTGAACTGCATGGTTTACAATACCTTCAACGTCATCTGTAACAAAATCAAATGCACTATTTGATTCGATAATACCTTCGGCTCCTATTAATGTTGTAATAAATGGTGTTCCGTTGTACATGGCATCAAAAAATTTACCTTTTAGTCCTGCTCCAAATCGCAAAGGGGATAAACATACTTTCCCGCTTGCCATGATTTCACTTATGTCTTTTGCAAAACCTTTAATGATAAAGCCATTCTTTTTATCTTCATATTGCTTAACCTTCTCGCTTACATAGGCTCCATAAACATGGAGTTCTACATCTTTTAATTGTGCTCTAATTTTTGGCCAAATAGATTCTTTTAAATACTTAACAGCGTCAATATTTGGTGGATGCAAGAAATTACCAATGGTTACAAAATGTTTTCGTTCTTTAAAAATTGGAAGTTGCGCTTTGTTTTCGACTGAAATATCTTCATATAGAAATGGTAAATAATGTAATAAGTTTTCAGGAATACTAAATTCGTTTTGCAATATTGATAGTTCAGCTTCTGAAATTATCAAACTCAAATCACATCTGTAAATACTCGCGATTTCACGTTTAGCAATATCTCCAAATAAATAAGAATTATCAAATGGTTGCTTGTCCTTAAAGGCTTGTTCTCTCGCTTTTCGCAAACAATGCAAATCTTCAGTATCAAGAATACGCAATGCTTCAGGACAGTTTTCAGCAACACGCCAACCAAATTGTTCTTCTATAATAAAACGATCGAACAGAACAACATCAGGTTTTAATTCTGTAATGAATGTATCAAAACTAGAATTATTTAACGCTATTTCGGCTTGAGTAATTCCTAATGTTTCAAGATTAAAAGCATTATCAGTTTTTGAGCAAGTACTTGCAAAGGTAATGTCATAGGCTTCAGCTAAAAACAGATGGATTAACTGCATCATTCGGCTTCCAGCGGCTGAACTCTTTGGTTCTGGCCAAACGAAGCCTATAATTAGCAGTTTAGACATTTATTCTGCTGATGCTTTTTCTGCTGCGTACATTTCTCTTACTTTTTTTCCCCAAGCTACAATACTTGTACGTTGATCATCTGTAAGTTTCGCGTCAGAATGTGTCCACGTGTAGGAAGGAAATGGCATTTCTTTCTTTTCAACCATTTCAATAAGTTCTTCAAATTTATGATCTCTCTTTTTTAATGAAGCACCTTCCCAATCCGATACATTAAAGTGTTTACTTCCATTCTTCACGTGCTCTGCCATCCAATAATTTACTGGAGTGATGTTGTTGTACCAAGGATATCTTGTTTGATCACTATGGCAATCAAAACATGCAGACGTAAGAATTAACTTCACATCTTCAGGTGGATTTGTTTCAGTTAAAAAAGGCTCAACCGAAGTAATATCTCCATTGTTTTTTTCAGGCCCAAAAAATTGCGCAATGATAAAGGCTACTAAGAGTAGTACTAATAGTTTTTTTAGGGTCTTCATTTTTAGTTAGTTTTATAGCTTTAAAAGTAATAAAAATATCCATTGACTAAAGAAGAATTATACAAGGAATTGTCATACGTGAACTATTCGAGGGAAAACAGGAAGAAATATGCATTACTGGTTATTTCCAATCCTGACTTAATTCCGATGATTTTAGATATCCTATTTCAAGTAAATGATAAAACCTCATGCAGAGCAGCATGGTTGCTTGAGTTTGTTGCACGAGAGAATCTGGATAGTATTTTACCCTATTTAGATAGGATTACTGAAAATATGCATACCGTTCACCAAGACCCAGCAGTTCGTCCAATTGCTAAAATATGCGAATACTTAATTCAAGCTTATTATCATAGAAACAACAATCACACTAAAGACTATTTGAAAGCTGAACATAAAGATCGTATTATAGAACTTAGTTTTGATTATCTAATTACAGACCAAAAAGTTGCAGCTAAAGCATACGCAATGACTACCCTGTATTTAATAGGGAAAGAATTCAATTGGATTCATCCAGAACTTAACACAATTCTTGAAAAAGATTTTAATTCAAACAGCTCAGCTTTTAAAGCTAGAGCTAGACAAATTCTTCATAAAATAAAGAAAGATTCCAAATAACAAATCTGAAATTCTAATCTTCAATCTAAAAGAATTATCTTTGCGCTTTCGCAAAAACAATACAATTTATGTCTTTATCTAAGCTCAATGCTATTTCTCCAATAGATGGTCGTTACAGAAGTAAAACAGGCGCATTAGCACCCTATTTTTCTGAAGAAGCATTAATAAAATATCGTGTCTTGGTTGAGATTGAATATTTTATTGCCTTATGTGAATTGCCTCTACCTCAATTAAAAAACTTTAAGTCTAGCCAGTTTGTAGAATTAAGAGCCATTTATAAAAATTTCACAACTGAAGATGCTATTGCGATAAAAAAGATAGAGAGCGTTACAAACCATGATGTAAAGGCTGTTGAATATTTTATTAAAGAAAAATTTGACACCTTAAATATTTCCAAATATAAGGAGTTTATTCATTTTGGATTAACCTCACAAGATATTAACAATACTGCAATTCCTTTAAGTATAAAGGATGCAATGAACGATGTGTATGTTCCTGAGTATTTTACTGTTTTAGAAAAATTGGAAACCCTTGCTGAAGATTGGAAAGCTATACCAATGTTAGCCAGAACACATGGTCAACCTGCTTCTCCTACTCGACTTGGTAAGGAAATCAACGTGTTTGTGGTTCGATTAAAAGAACAATTTAAGTTACTAAACGATATCCCAAGTGCAGCGAAATTTGGTGGAGCAACTGGAAACTTTAATGCGCACCATGTCGCTTATCCAAACATTGACTGGAAATCATTTGGAGCAACCTTTGTGCAAGAAAAATTAGGATTGCAACACTCATTCCCAACTACTCAAATTGAGCATTACGATCATATGGCTGCTTTGTTTGATTGTTTAAAGCGAATCAATACCATCATTATTGATTTAAACAGAGACTTTTGGACGTATGTTTCTATGGAATATTTCAAGCAAAAAATTAAAAAAGGAGAAGTTGGAAGTAGCGCGATGCCTCATAAAGTTAATCCTATTGATTTCGAAAATAGCGAAGGAAACCTTGGTATTGCTAATGCTATTTTTGAGCACTTATCTGCAAAGTTACCCATTTCAAGAATGCAACGAGATTTAACTGACAGTACAGTTTTACGTAATGTTGGTGTGCCTTTTGGACATACACTTATTGCGTTTAAATCTACTTTAAAAGGTCTTAATAAATTATTACTTAACGAATCTAAATTTGCTGAAGACTTAG
>CALGIH010000156.1 GCA_937916035.1 uncultured Lacinutrix sp. | reverse complement strand
CATTCCATATACAGGAATACACTCTTAAAGAAAAAGCATTAATTTTAACTAAAAACTAAATGCACAAAAATGTATATCAATATTACTTGTATTTGTTATCCAATAAATATAATGGTACTTTATACATTGGTGTCACCAATGATTTGGAGCGCAGACTGTATGAGCATAAAAACAAACTCATTGAAGGATTTGTCAAAAATTACGGACTAAATTGTTTGGTTTATTTTGAAACATATCAATAATTGAATGATGCTATAAAGCGCGAAAAGAATATGAAGAAATGGAAGCGTGAGTGGAAAATTAAATTGATTGAAGAAGAGAATCCTAAATTGGAGGGATTTGTCTAAAGATTGGACTTATTTAAAGGAATGATGTCATTAGAATTATTGTGGATTCCTACCTTCGCAGGAATGACAAACGATTAGTTTACATTGTTTGGGTGCAGGAATGACAAAAGAACTTATTTCCTCTTATTATTCTTATTATAATTTTTATCACCACGCGTTTTAGGCTTCTTGTACTTATTAGCAATTTTAAACTTATAAGAACCTCCTAAATTTTCTTTAGAGTTTTTTTCAGACCTATCATGAAACGCAGGTCCTGGAGCATCCTCGTCACTTTTACGCTTTAAAGGGTTGTTACGTTCATTATGATGTGGTTGTTCTTCTTCTATAAGTTCTTTCGAGACTTCAACCGCTTCAGGGAGTTCAGAAACTATAATGGTCATTTTCATTAACGCTTCTATAGTTTCAATAGACTCTTGCTCAGCTACAGTACTAAACACGATAGAATGACCTTCTCTTTCAGCACGACCTGTTCTACCAATTCTGTGCATGTAGTTTTCAGGGTAATCTGGTGTATCAAAATTAATAACATGAGAAATATTATCAATATCTAAACCACGAGCCATCACATCTGTCGCTATCAAAATTCGGTTTGCGCCTTCTTCAAACTGTGAAATACTACGTAATCTGTAATTCTGTGTTTTATTAGAATGAATCACACAAGATTGACCATAAAACGATTCCTCTAATTGGTCAAATAAACGGTCAGCCATTCGTTTATAAGCCACAAAAATAAAAACCTTAGTATATGTTTCGGTATCATTTAGTAAATGATTTAGTAAATTAACTTTCGTGTAAAAGTTAGGAACGTTAAAGCGCTCTTGAGAGATGTTTTCTAAAGGTGTTCCAGACACAGCAATTGAAACACGTTCTGGATTAATGAAAAACTCAGTAATTAATTCATCAACATCTTTTGTCATAGTTGCTGAAAACATAATGTTTTGTCTTCGTTCTGGCAAAAGGTGAAAAAGATTAAGTAGTTGATGTCTAAAACCTAAATCTAGCATCACATCAACTTCATCAATTACTAATTTTTGAATCGATTTTAGTTGAAGTACATGTGTCAACGCCAAATCATACAAGCGTCCTGGAGTAGCCACAATAATATCTAAGCCCTTAGCAATCGCTTGCTTTTGGGTGTTGATGTTTGTGCCTCCATATACGCCAAGAACTCTAAAATTGGCGTATTTAGCCATTTTTTCAAATTCCTCAACCACTTGTACAACCAATTCACGAGTTGGTACCAAAACCAAAACACGAGGATTATCTTGTGTGCTAAAAGGTAAAGTTTTTAGAATAGGCAAAGCATAAGCAAAGGTTTTACCTGTTCCTGTTTGTGCAATACCAACCACGTCTTTTCCGGCACTAATGATGTTGAACGATTGCTCCTGAATAGGAGTAGGATGCTCAAAGCCTAAATCGGCAATGGCATTACGTAAAGGAGTCGTTAAGTTTAAGTCTGAAAAAGTCACGCTAAAAATTTAAGGCACAAAGGTAAGGTATTATGTATTAACGTCCTTATTTATTATAACTTTGTGAACATAAAACCAAATGTATTTAAACCTTGCGTACTAAGCAAATTCATCACATTTCAAATCCTGAAATAGTTAAGCAACAACTGTTGTTATGGAGTCAGCAGTTTGATTCTGTGGTTTGGTTAGATTCCAACAACTATAACCATAATCAGTTGCAATATGATGCTATTTTGGCTGTCGATGAATTTACAAGTATCCAAACCGATTATAAACATGCATTTAATAAATTAAAGGAATATCAAGGCATCACAAAGGATTGGATTTTTGGTTATTTAACCTATGATTTGAAGAATGACGTTGAAGTCTTAACATCATCAAATTTTGATGGTTTGGAATTTCCTGACTTGTACTTTTTTCAACCTCAGAAATTGTTTTTATTGAAAGGCGATACACTTGAAGTACAGTATTTAAGAATGGTTGATGATGAAATTGATGATGATTTAAAAGCGATACGTTATAGCGAGGAATGTCAGTCTGAGCTTGTCGAAGACAAACAACGTGGCAATCTTTCAAACGACATTAAAATCCACCTCAGAATTCACAAAGACGACTATTTTGATAAGGTAAACACGATGCTGAATCATATTCAAAGAGGTGATATTTATGAAGCCAATTTTTGTCAGGAGTTTTATGCTGACAATACAGTCATAAATCCATTGGATACTTATAATAAACTGAACACCATTTCAAAACCTCCTTTCGCAACGTTTCTAAAACTGAACGATAAATATTTATTGTCAGCATCACCAGAACGCTATATCAAAAAGGAAGGTAATACGATTACATCACAGCCTATTAAAGGAACGGCAAAGCGTTCAAGTAATATTGAAGAAGATAGATTGTTAGTTCAGCAATTAGAAAATGACGCTAAAGAGCGCAGTGAGAATGTGATGATTGTTGATTTGGTAAGAAACGATTTGTCAAAAACAGCCATAAAGGGAAGTGTAGTAGTAAAAGAACTTTGCAAAGTATATACCTTTGACCAATTACATCAAATGATTTCAACTATCGAATCGAAAGTGGAATCAGATGTTTCACCTATTGATATTATTAGAACCACATTTCCAATGGGAAGTATGACAGGAGCGCCTAAAATTTCGGCATTGAAAATTATTGAAGATTTGGAAGAAACAAAGCGTGGCTTGTATTCTGGAGCAGTTGGCTATTTTTCACCAGAAGGCGATTTTGATTTTAATGTTGTTATTAGGAGTATTTTATATAATGCTTCAAAACAATATGTATCCTATTCCGTTGGTGGAGCCATCACTGCAAAAAGTGACCCTTTAAAGGAATATGAGGAATGCTTGATTAAAGCAAAAGCGATGCGAGAGGTTTTAGAGAGTTAATAAGTGAAAAGGGATCAGGCAAAAGTCAAAAAGTCAAAAAGTTGTAAATTTGTACTATGAAGAGTTATCGAGATTTAATTGTTTGGCAAAAATCTGTTACCATGGTTACGCATGTATATCAATTACTGAAGACTTTTCCAGATGATGAAAAATTTGGTTTGACTTCTCAATTAAAAAGGAGTTCAGTATCTATTTCGTCAAATATAGCTGAAGGTTATGGGAGAAATTACACTAAAGATTATGCAAGATTTTTGAATATTGCAAGAGGTTCTCTTTTTGAAATGCAAACACAATTTCAAATTGCGCAAAACTTGGGATTTGTTGAGAGAGATGATTTGATCGTAATAAATGAATTATCAATTGAAATTGAGAAAATGTTAAATTCACTAATAAATAAATTAAGTTCTAAATAATACTTATGCCTTTTAACTAATTACTTTTCCCTTGTATAAAAAATTCAATGAACATATCAATCAAAACTTCCCTTTCTTAAAAGAAGGCAAACTTCTCATTGCTATTTCTGGAGGAATTGATAGTGTTGTGCTTGCGCATTTATGTAAGCAAATGAGCTTAAATATTGCCTTTGCACATTGTAACTTCAACCTTAGAGGAAAAGAAAGTGATGCTGATGAAGACTTTGTTTTAGAACTTGCTAAAGATTGGGATTTAGAAGTTTTTATTGAAAACTTTAATACCAAACAATTTGCTATAGATAAGAAGATAAGTACGCAAATGGCAGCAAGAACGCTACGGTATTTTTGGTTTGATGAAATTGCGTCACAGTTGGGATACAACTACATTTTAACGGCACATCACGCTGACGATAATTTCGAGACGTTTTTAATTAATTTATCTAGAGGAACAGGATTAGATGGTTTATTAGGAATTCCTGGCGTGAACGAAAACAAAGTAAGACCATTGCTGCTTTTTAACCTTGAAGACATTGAAAAATACGCAAAGCAAAAAAAATTGAAATGGGTTGAAGACAGTAGTAATTCATCTACTAAATATTTGCGAAATAAATTGAGACATGATGTGATTCCAATTTTAAAAGGAATCAATCCACAATTGCTTCAAAATTTCGAAAAAACTCAGCAATACTTAAATGATGCAAAGGCAATAGTAGACGATAGAGTAGACGAAGTTGCAAAAAAGATAATTAGTAAAACTAGTAATGATGGCATTGCATTTAACATCAATGAACTCCAGAAAATGAGTAATACTAGGGCATATCTTTATGAATTGCTTAATGGCTACGGATTTACACAATGGAATGATATTCTTAATTTATTAACTGCGCAAGCTGGAAAGCAAGTGTTTTCAAATACACATCGTTTATTGAAAGATCGTGACTATTTAATCTTATCTGAAATTGGAGCGTTGCCTGATGAATCTATTCATATTCAAGAATCACAATCACTTGTATTAACACCATTTGGTCAGTTATCAATTACCAAGGTTGATGCTATTGAAGAGACCGCAAGGCACATTGCTTATGTGGATGCTAAACTTTTAAAGTTCCCATTAACCTTAAGACAATGGCAAGAAGGTGATTATTTTTATCCTTCAGGAATGCCAGGAAAAAAGAAGTTGAGTAAATATTTTAAGGATGAGAAACTCTCCCTGTTAGATAAAGAAAATGTTTGGTTGTTATGTTCAGGAGATGATGTTGTCTGGATATTGAACCATCGATCTGATAATAGATTTATTGTTACTGAAGACACAAAAGACATATTAAAAATTGAAATTAAGTAAATGATTGAGCAAGGGCAAATAGTAGATATTAAAAACAGACGTATTTATAAAGGTGAAATCACTCATGAACACGGAAAAATTGTATCTATCATTGAAAAAGAACACGATGTCAATCATTATATAATGCCTGGTTTTGTAGATGCTCATATTCACATAGAAAGCTCTATGTTGGTGCCAAGTGAGTTTATGCGATTGGCAATAAGACATGGAACTGTGGCAACAGTTTCAGATCCTCACGAAATTGCAAATGTGCTAGGAGTAGAAGGTGTTGAGTTTATGATTGAAAATGGAAAGAGAACGCCTTTTAAATTTAATTTTGGAGCACCTTCTTGTGTACCAGCAACAAATTTTGAAAGTGCTGGAGCTATTATAGATTCTGAAGGAATAAAAGAGCTCC
>CALGIH010000155.1 GCA_937916035.1 uncultured Lacinutrix sp. | reverse complement strand
AAGTGTTTTAGGGAAAGGCTTTCAATTAGCTCAATATGAAATATTTGCTGGTGATCCTGGGTTTGTAAATCAAGATGTCAAAAATATTCTTGCTGTTTCATCGGACGATGTGATGCGTGTTTATAATACCTATGTAAAAGACAAAAATTACATAGCAACTAGCTTTGTACCAAAAGAACAAAAAGCTTTAGCATTAAATGATTCAAAATTAGCTGATGTAGTTGAAGAACCAATTTTAGAAGGCGCTGAAGAAACTTTTGATGCTAGCATCGCTGCAGAATATAAGAAAACACCTTCAAGTTTTGATAGAAGTGTAGAACCTCCTTATGGTGACAGTCCAGATGTAAATGTTCCTAATGTATGGAAGGGTGAACTTTCTTCTGGCATGAAAGTTTTTGGAATTGAAAATGATGAAGTGCCACTTGTGCAATTCCAAATACAATTAAAAGGTGGAATGCTTTTGGAAAACCCAGACAAAATTGGAGTTTCAAACTTATTGGCAGACTTATTAACTAAAGGAACAGCAAACAAAACACCTGAAGAACTTGAAAGTGCTATTGAGTCTCTTGGCGCATCTATTAATGCTTACGCATCAAAAGAAGCGATAACTATTTCCGGAAACACACTTGCTAAAAACTATGATAAAACGATGGCTTTGGTTCAAGAAATTTTATTAGAACCTCGATGGGACACGACTGAATTCGACCTTCTTAAGCAAAGCACTTTAGCTCAGATTGAACGTCAAAAAGCACAACCAAATAGTATCGCTGACAATCAGTTTGACAAGCTTATTTATGGAGAAAATCATATTTTATCTCATAATAACTTAGGCACAAAATCTTCCGTAAATGCAATCACAATGGATGATTTAAAAGCGTATTACGATACTTATTTTTCACCTAGCATTACTAAATTTCATGTCGTTGGATCAATTTCAAAAGATAAAGTCAATAAATCCTTAGTCGATTTAAATAGTAAATGGCCATCAAAGTCTGTAGAATTTCCAAACACACCAGATCCAGTAGCTCCAAATGCCTCTAAAGTCTATTTTTATGATGTTCCAGGAGCAAAACAATCTGTAATAAGTTTTGGCTATCCTGCATTAGCAGCTACTAATACAGACTATTACCCTGCTCAATTGCTTAATTATCGCTTAGGTGGTGGAGGTTTTTCTTCACAACTCACGCAACAATTACGTGAAGGTAAAGGTTATACTTATGGTATTGGTTCTGGTTTTTCAGGATCAACTATAAAAGGTGCCTTCGAAATTTCTAGTGGTGTACGCTCAAATGTGACTTATGAATCATCAAGTTTAGTAAAAGAAATTTTAGAAAACTATGGGAAGAATTATAATGAAAATGATTTAGAAGTTACCAAAGGATACATGATAAAAAGTAATGCAAGAGCTTTTGAAACATTGCGAAGTAAATTAAACATGCTTACTAATATTAGTAATTATAGTTATGCAGATGATTATGCTAAACAACGAGAAGACATAGTAAAGGCTATGACAGTTGAAGGCATCAAAGCTTTGGCTGAAAAATATTTAAATCCAAATAAAATGATTTATCTTGTAGTTGGAGATGCAGCGACTCAAATGGATAAATTGGAAGGCTTAGGGTTTGGAAAGCCACAATTGCTTAATGAAATTGAAATAGAAGAAACAATTCAGCAATAATAAATAATACATAACGTCATGAAAGAACTAAAAAAAGAAGACATTAATCAAGAAGTTTTTAATCTTTATGATGAGTACGCACACAATAAGATTGACAGACGACAATTTGCTGAAAAACTATCACTTTATGCCATTGGCGGACTTACAGTAACTTCTCTTATGAGTTTCATGATGCCAGATTATGTACAGAACCTACAAATTCAAAACGATGACCCTAGATTAGATTCAGGATATATAGAATATGATTCTCCAAAAGGAGGCGGAACCATTAAAGGATTATTATCACAACCTGCTGGAAATAAAACTAAACTTCCAGGAGTGGTTGTGGTTCATGAAAATCGAGGACTTAATCCATATATAGAAGATGTTGGCAGGCGTGCTGCTCTTGAAGGCTTTATATCCATAGCTCCTGATGCCTTAACACCATTAGGTGGTTATCCTGGAACAGATGATGAAGGTAGAACTATGCAACGTAAACGTGATCGCAACGAAATGTTAGAAGATTTTATTGCTGCATATACTTACTTAAGTAATCATCCAAATTGCGATGGCAATATAGCTGTTGTAGGTTTCTGTTTTGGCGGATGGATTTCAAACATGATGGCTGTTCGTATTCCAGAATTAAAAGCATCAGTTCCATTTTATGGTGGTCAACCTGAAAAGGCAGATGTTCCTAAAATTAATGCTGCATTATTATTGCAATATGCTGATTTAGATACTAGAGTAAATGCTGGTTGGCCAGATTATGAGGCTGCATTAAAAGCTAACAATAAAGATTACCAAGCGTATACATATCCAGACGTAAATCATGGTTTCCATAATGACACAACGCCTCGTTATGATAAAGAAGCGGCTACTTTAGCATGGCAACGAACGGTAGAATTTTTTAAAGAGAAATTAAAATAAATTTTAATAATGAAACATATAACTATTATTCTGTGTGCACTTTGTTTGACTGTAAATTCCTTTGCCCAAGGTGAAGATGAAGATACTTCAACTATTTTAAAAACAACTTTTGGCATCAAAGCTGGCTATAATGCCATTCAAATGAAAATTGAAAATGAAGGTACTGATCGTGTTCAAAAAGAAGCTGGTATTTATTTTGGTGTTTTTGTGAATTTTCCAACCTCAGAAACCTTTAGTGTCCAACCAGAAATTCTGTATAGCTCATCGCGGTATAACTTCAATGACAATATTGATTTATTACACGTTCCAGTTTTGTTAAAATTCGAATTGGCAAATAATTTCACAGGGTTTATTGGGCCAGAAGCTCAATTTTTGTTAGGTATTGGTGATTTGGATACTGAGTTGTTCAACACCTTTATGTTTGGGTTTCATTTTGGCGCAAGCTTTGAAGTTGCTCCCCATTTTTTCTTAGAAGCACGTCCTTACTTTGCTTTAAGCAGATTATTAGATGATGGTCCTGGAGTATCAAGAAAACTTAACACACTTCAAGTTGGTTTAGCGTATCAGTTTTAATAATCTTTTATGGTTATGAAGTTAACAACTTTTCTGTTTTTTGCAGTTTTTCAATTTATAGTTCATGCGCAAAATGAAAACTATAAAATAGCTGATGGTATTATTGAGTATCATGATTTATTTAATGCCTCAAACAATTCTGAAATTTCATGTTATCGTATTCCTTCTATTATTACAGCTAAAAATGGCGACTTAGTTGTTGCCATTGATGAACGCGTGCCTTCTTGTGGTGATCTTAAATGGAGCAAAGACATTAACATCGTTATTAGAAGAAGCACAGATAATGGCAAAACATGGTCTTCTATAGAAAAGATTGTTGACTTTCCTGAAGGTCAATCTGCTTCAGATCCATCCATGATTTTAGATAAAATTACTGGTGAAATATTCTTGTTTTATAACTTTATGGATTTAGATAAAGAACTCAATGTTTACTACTTTCATGTTATAAAAAGCAATGACAATGGCAAAACTTGGAGCCAACCAGAAGATATTACTTCGCAAATCTCTAAACCAGAATGGCATAATGATTTTAAGTTTATTACGTCAGGTCGTGGCATACAAACTGAAAATGGAATTTTGCTTCACTGTCTTGTTAATTTAGAAAGTGGCATGCATGTTTTTGGTAGTAAAGACCATGGGAAATCCTGGTTTTTCATTGACCATCCATTAGCTCCAGCTGATGAATCAAAAATTGTTGAACTTTCAGATAATTCCTTAATGGTAAACAGTAGAACTAACAACAAAGGAAATAGATATGTTCATACTTCCAATGATGCTGGTAACACGTGGATAACAACATCTGAAACAGAACTCATTGATCCTTCATGCAATGCTAGCATCATTAGTCATAAATTTATAGAAGATGGAGTAGAAAAAAATGTGCTTCTTTTCGCCAATGCCAATTCTACAACTAAACGGGAAAACATGACTATAAAATTAAGTTATGATGATGGTGAAACTTGGTCTAAAGGAAAGACTATTTATCCTGGAAGTAGTGCTTATTCATCGTTAACCATTTTGAAAAATGGTGATATTGGTTTGTTTTTTGAAAAAGAAGATTATAAAGAAAACGTATTTGTAAGCTTCTCTTTTAATTGGTTAAATAGCAACTAACTACTTAACTCATTTTTTAAATACACTTCATAAGTTAATAAACTTGCATAAGGTCTTTTAAACTGCCTGCACAAAGAGACTCAAAACACGCGAAAAATGATTAAATTGCTGTGTAAATTTTTCATTATCATATTAATGACTAAAACTTGAAGTTATGAAAAACTATAGCCTTTTTAATTATCAGAGAAAATATTTCATTTATCTTTTACTAATCATTTTAATGATTACTCCATTTTTCTCTTTATCTGCTCAACAAAATGAAAATACCGAAGAAGAACAAAATTTTATCGAGTACAAAGGTATTGTAAAGGATAGTGATTCTAAAAAATCATTAGGCTATGTAAATATTAATATTGTTGGTTCTAATATTGGAACTATAACAAATACAGAAGGCGAATTCTCTCTTAAAGTTTCAATTTATCTTCAAGAAGTGACTATTAGAGTATCGCATTTAGGTTACAAAGGAAAAGACATATCTACTTCTAGCTTCGATGAAAAAAAATCCATTACAATAGCATTAGAGCCTGATACGATAGAACTATCAACGGTTAGCATATATGCATTTAAAGATGCGAAAACCCTTGTAAAGGCAATGCTAAACCGTGAAGGGCAAAGCTATACTAAAGACAAAACCTTGATGACTGCTTTCTATAGAGAGACTATTAAAAAAAGAAATAAAAACGCCTCGTTATCTGAGGCAGTTGTAGAAATTCATAAGCAGCCATATTCATCGTTAAAAAATGATAGAATAAATTTAATTAAAGCCAGGAAAAGTGTCAATTATTCTAAGTTAGATACCTTGGCTATAAAACTACAAGGTGGTCCATTTAGTGCTCTTTATAATGATATATTGAAATATAGAGAATTTATTTTTACTGAAAATGACTTAAAAGATTATGATTT
>CALGIH010000154.1 GCA_937916035.1 uncultured Lacinutrix sp. | reverse complement strand
AATGTTTGATCATGAAACGATTGTTAAACAGAGTGGAATTCGGCTTATTGGGTTTGGACGTTACGCTGGATTGGTTGGTGCTTATAATGGATTTAGAGCATTGGGTTTAAGAGATAACTTATTTAATTTACCAAAAGTAGAAACGCTTGCAGATTTAGATGAGGTTAAAGCAGAGCTTGATAAAATTACACTTCCAACCATGAAAATATTGCTTTCTGGAACTGGAAAAGTAGCTTTAGGAGCTAAAGAGATTTTAGATCATTTAAAAATTAAGGAAGTTAGTGATGCTTTATACTTAACATCTAAGTTTACTGAACCTGTTTACTGCATGGTAGATGTTATGGAGTACGCTAAACGAAAAGATGGAAAAGTAGGTGATAAATGGGGTTTTTATAA
This sequence comes from uncultured Lacinutrix sp., assembly GCA_937916035.1. Lineage (GTDB taxonomy): Bacteria > Bacteroidota > Bacteroidia > Flavobacteriales > Flavobacteriaceae > CAJQLB01. The sequence goes on along the minus strand of CALGIH010000154.1, from coordinate 4,007 downwards.
AGATCCAAGTGGTTATGAAAGCAACTTTATGCCTTATGCAAAAGAAACCGATTTCTTTATAGCTGGACATTTTTATGGTAATGGAGCACCCTATTTGTTTACCAGAAAAGATGCTAAGACCTCAGTATTTAGGATCAATCTTGTAGCTGATATTAGTTGTGATGTAGATGGTCCTGTTGCTTCAACATTGAGAGCATCAACCATTGCAAACCCTTTTTATGGCTATGATGCAAAAACAGAAAGTGAAGTCGCTTTTAATGTTAAGGACGCAATAACTGTAATGGCAGTTGATAATTTACCTTGTGAGTTACCTAAAGATGCTAGTGAAGGATTTGGAGAAATGTTTTTGGAGAATGTCATTCCTGCATTTTTTAATGGAGACGAAAGAGGTGTTTTAAAACGCGCTAAAATCACTGAAGGAGGAAAGCTAACAGAAAGGTTTAAATATCTTCAGGATTATGTTAATGGTAAGGAATAGTTAATCAAAATAAGCTATAAAAAAAACCAATCAAAATTTTGATTGGTTTAAGTTGTAATAAAAAATATTAGTGAATGTTTAGATTGCTCTTACATTTACCGCGTTCATACCTTTTTTACCTTCCGTTAAATCAAATTCAACGTTGTCACCTTCGTTAATTTCATCAATTAAACCAGTTACATGAACAAAATATTCTGTTCCTGATTCGTTTTCTGTAATGAAACCAAAACCTTTAGCTCCATTGTAGAATTTTACTGTACCGTTTTTCACTGTAATATTATTTAGTTTAGGCAAATTTACTATTTATAAAGCGTTACTCCAATTTTTTTGTTAAAATTCACTATAAGTTAATATTCAATGGTATCCTTCTTCTGTTCGGGAGACGTTTCAATACCATCATTAGATGTTTTCTTTTCATTTTCACAAGCTAGTAGCTATATAATAAAAACAAAGGCAATGAATTGTTTCATGAGGGTTAGTTTTATGATTGCTTTAAGATACTGAAATCTATTTGTTTTTCAAATTAGTTGTCTTATGTTGGATTTTTATGTAGCTTTAAATCTCCTTACTGATACTAACAAAATCAACCAAAAATGAAAATAAGTACTGTATTCATCTTGTTTTTTACAATTATTAATTTATCTGCTCAAGATGATATTTTTTGGGGAAACAATGTGCCACAAAATTGGACTGGTGACTGGCCAGATGAATTAAGAACTGCTTCTGAAAAAGCTAATTTTAGTCATACTGCAAACCATCAAGATGTACTTGAATATTTTTCAATGCTAATGTGGAAAAGTGAAAACGTAGATGTATTCAATATGTTCACCAGCGATTTAGGTAGAACAAGTCCTGTTTTGGTGATGTCCAACCCAAGAATTACTTCGCCTGAAGAAGCTAAAGCATCTGGAAAAATGGTAGTTTATTTACAAGGTGGTATTCATCCAGCTGAACCTGAAGGCAAAGAAGCCTTATTTATCGTGATACGAGATATACTGTTTGGTGACAAAAAATATTTATTAGATAAACTAGTAATTCTTGTAAACCCAAATTTTAATGTTGATGGTAATGAAACAAGACTTGTTAATGGTGTTTATCCATTATTAAAAGGCACAAGACGAAATGCTGCAGGTTATGATGTAAATAGAGATGGTATTAAGTTACAAACCCTCAATATGCAAGGTGCTTATGAAAATGTTTTGAATAAATGGGATCCAACCTTAATTTTTGATATGCACAGAATGGGAGACACACGTCATGGTTATGCTATTGCACAAGCTGGAAGCAATGTCGTTACTGCGCATTCTGGCCCACGAGATTATGTTACATATAAGTTGTTTCCAGCCATAGTTGAAGAGGCAAGAAAAAGCGGAAATATTGAAGTGGGAATGCATTGTGGCTTGAATGAAGGTTGGCCTCCAACAGAGTTTACACACGACAACTCTATTTGGTCTACTGAAGCAAAATTTATGGTAAATGCCTATGGACTCAGAAATCGTATGGCTATTTTGGTGGAAAATCCTGGAGGAGAATCGTTTGAGAAAGCTATTTTTTCACATTATGCTTATACCAAAGCTTTATTGGAAGTTTGTTATAAAAACGGAAAAGAAATGAAAGCTGTAAATAAAAAAGCAGACGAAGAGGTTGTTAAAAATATTAAGGATCAAGCGGCTAGTGGAACACTTACTAATTATGTGTCAGGAAAATATGTTTCAGATGGGAAAATTTCAATGCCAGCTTATAGAGATAGAAAGATGAAGATGATTCCTGGAACTAGTGTGAGTTAATTAGATAGACCTAATCCACCTGAATTGATTCACAATGTAGATTTGATTACAAAGCCAGTAGGAACTAAAGAAGCAAAAGTGCCGAGTGGTTACTTAATTCCGAAGGATATGGAATTTATAGTTGAGAAATTAAAACGTCATGGCGCAAAAGTTACACAGTTAGATAAAGCAATTACAGTAAATGGAGAAGCCTTTGTATTCAGCAAAATGTATTATAAAACAATGGGTTTTGCCAACTACCAAATGACAACATTAGATGGTGAATTTAAAGCTATGAGTAAAACATTTCCAATAGGAACTTACCAAGTTGATATGGCACAACCATTGGCAAATGTTGTGTTTTATGCTTTAGAACCTGAAGTGAGAGATGGTTTTTTAGGTTGGAACTTATTAGATGATTATTTGAACAATTTAGGTGCTAATGAAATAGAAGTGACCTATCCTTTCTTTAAATATTTCAAAAAAGATAATTAATTGGTTTTAAGTCTTGAATTGATTTGTTCTAAAAGACTAGCAGCGTTTAATTTATAATTTTTCTTTCAAAAGAATTTTACAAATTTGATCATGACCTTGCCTTTGACCTATAATTAATAAGTTAATATCCTTTGGAGACCAAGTTGGCAATGTGCTTCCTCCAGAATCAAATGTAATTTGCCTTTTGAATGAGCCATCTTTATTCATGAAAAATATCTCCTGGTTTCCTGATTCTGTAGTACTAGAGTAGGCTATTCGGACACCATTATTGGACCAGTCAGCGAAATTGTTATTAACAGTTGAGTTAGTGAGGCGTTTATCTTTATTAATAATGATGTTATGAACATATACTTCACCATTGACATTTTCTGTGTGCTTTTTAGAAAAATATAAAATAGCATCACCTCGACGTGTAAATCTTGGATAGCTGTTTTCAAATGCGTTAGCAATAATTTTTTTACGTCTTTTTCCTTTTATAGATACGGTGTAAATGTTATAATTATTGTCTCTCACTTTATAATTGAAAATAAGTTCCATACCATTGGGTGCAAATTGAGCATGAAATTTGTTGCCTTTTAAGTCTATGGGCACTTTTTTAAGTATCCTATTTGATAAGTCGTAAGTGTATAGGTTATTTATTCCACTTCTATCAGATTCAAATAGTATGATGTTTTTATAAGGATGCCAAGTTGGTCGTCTGTCGTTTGCAGTGCTATTGATAATACGTTGTTGGTTGTTGCCATTAACATCCAGGTGTAAATTTGCCAATTCCCATCACGATTGGATTCAAACACGATAAGTTCACCATCTTGATTATAACTAGCGTCATGGTTTCCATGGCATTAGTATTTGGTCTAAACTGAATTTCTAACTGAAGTTTTCCTAAATATTTGGTGGTATTTTCATCTACTGGAATTAATGTCTTCATTTGCATCATTAATGAGTCTGAGTAATTGAAATTATCAACCATTTTTTGATTTAAATCTGTTAATTGGGTATGATCTTCACTTAAGTTTTGCTTCAAAATAGTTAAGTGGTCTTCAATGGACTTGTTAATCTTTTTTTCTTCATTCCAATTGTTAATTTGTAGTGCAAGGAGGATACCAATAACCACAAGCACTATTTAGCCAATAGCATAGAGCATGTATTTACTAACTCGGTTTTCTTTAATCATGTTTTGACGCATTTTACGAAAGAATTTTATCATATAATTAGTCTTTAATCACACGAATACCAACATGTTTACTATTTATCATAATATCATCATT
>CALGIH010000153.1 GCA_937916035.1 uncultured Lacinutrix sp. | reverse complement strand
TAAAAATGACTTGCCAGCGAGTATAGTCGTATTTTTTGTCGCACTACCATTGTGTTTAGGAATTGCATTAGCAAGTGGTGCCCCACTTTTTTCTGGATTAATTGCAGGAATTGTAGGTGGTATTATCGTAGGGTCATTAAGTGGTTCTAAAATTGGAGTAAGTGGTCCAGCAGCAGGACTTGCAGCAATAGTATTCGCTGCAATTGTAACTTTAGGAAGTTATGAAAACTTTCTTTTAGCTGTGGTTTTAGGTGGAATAATTCAATTGCTATTCGGCGTATTAAAAGCCGGAATTATTGGTTATTATTTTCCGTCTTCAGTTATTAAAGGAATGCTTACTGGAATAGGAATCATAATTATTCTTAAGCAAATCCCTCACTTCTTTGGTTATGATAAAGCATTTACCCTTTTTACAGGAAGGGGAGAAAGCACGCTTAGCCAAATAATAAATATTTTTGACCAAATTCAATTAGGGCCTACGTTAATAGGAGCTATTGGATTTGCAATTCTATTACTATGGGATAAAGTGCTGTCAAAAAAAGGGAAGATTTTTCAATTAGTACAGGGACCTCTGGTAGCAGTTGTTGTTAGTATCCTATTTTACGTTCTTACTAAATCAAATGCAACCTTAGCAATAGCAAAATCACATTTAGTGAGTGTTCCTGTTCCTGAAGATGCAACATCATTTTTAGCACAATTTAGTTTTCCAAATTTTAGCGCTATTACTAATCCGGATATTTGGATTGTTGCATTTACAATAGCTCTTGTTGCTAGTCTAGAAACATTGCTATGTGTTGAGGCTACAGATAAGTTAGATCCAAATAAAAACGTAACGCCAACCAATAGAGAATTGTTAGCCCAAGGCACTGGAAATATTATTTCTGGAATGATAGGAGGTTTACCAATTACACAAGTAATTGTTAGGAGTTCAGCAAATATTCAATCTGGTGGTAGAAGTAAGATGTCTGCAATAATTCATGGCTTCTTTTTGCTAATTTCAGTGATACTTATTCCTAATTTGTTAAATATGATTCCATTATCTGTTCTTGCGGCAATATTATTTATAGTGGGTTATAAGTTAGCTAAACCAGCTTTATTTAAGAAAATGTACGACTTAGGCTGGAAACAATTTATTCCATTTACGGTAACTGTATTAGGAATTGTCTTTATTGACCTTTTATATGGAATTGGCCTTGGACTAGCTGTTGGAGTCGTTGTAATTCTGATTAAGAGTTATCAAAACTCTCACTTTTTACATATGGAAGACAAAAGTAATGGCGTACAAAAAATGAAAATGACATTAGCTGAGGAGGTTACTTTTTTTAACAAAGGAGCAATATTAAAGCAACTAGATAACTTACCAGAAAATTCATACTTAGAACTTGATGTTAGAAAAACAAGATATTTAGATAACGATATAATTGAAATTCTAGATGACTTTGCTTTTAAGGCTGCCAACAGAAATATCACTATTAAATTAATTTCAGAACGTGGAACTATTGAAAACCCTCCAAGTTATTTAGAGTTTTTCAAGTTAAGACCGCTAAACGTATAAACAATTTTTAAATTTATAAAAAATGAAAGCACATACTAAAGAAACACAATCAACAATGACTCCTGATAAGTCATTACAATATTTAAAAGAAGGGAATCAAAGATTTCAAAATAATTTAAAAGCAAACAGAAACCTGCTAGAACAAGTAAATGACACAAGTGATGGGCAATTTCCTTTCGCAACAATATTAAGTTGTATAGATTCAAGAGTCTCAGCAGAGCTTGTATTTGACCAAGGACTTGGTGATGTTTTTAGCGTACGTATTGCAGGTAATTTTGTTAACTATGATATTTTAGGAAGCATGGAATTTGCTTGTAAATTGGCAGGAACAAAGCTAATTGTTGTTTTGGGTCATACTGCTTGTGGCGCAGTAAAAGGGGCATGTGATGATGCAAGATTAGGAAACTTAACAGGCATGTTGGCTAAAATAAAACCAGCAGTCAAAGCAGTTATTGAACCTAAAGACCCAAGTATTCGTAACTCAAAAAACAGTGAGTTTGTTGATAATGTTGCTACTAAAAACGTACAACTCACTATTGATAGAATCGTTGAAGAAAGTGACGTACTTGCGGAAATGCAAAATAATGGCGAAATAAAAATTATTGGAGCCATGTATGACATTAATACAGGAACTGTTAATTTCTTTGATTAAATAATTAAGATTTGAGAAAAACAACTATAAAATTGAAAGCGGTAGTGTTAGCATTTATGTTTACACTGCCTTTTATTGGGTTTAGTCAAGATAGTGATTTTGGAAATTGGCTTATATATATAGGTAACAAGAAATTAGATTCTAAATGGAATATTCATAATGAAATCCAATATAGAAATTATAACGGTTTAGGCGATTTAGAACAATTGTTGCTAAGAACGGGTTTAGGGTATACTTTTAATGAAGGAAAGAACAATGCTCTTTTAGGATATGGCTATATAGTATCAGAAAATTACATCACCAATTCATACGACAAGGTAACTGTAAATGAACATCGAATTTATCAGCAATTTACATCAAATCAAACCATTGGAAGCATAAAAATAAATCATCGCTATCGCTTCGAACAACGGTTTGTAAGTAATGATTTTAAAATGCGTATTCGTTATTTTCTAGGATTAAATATTCCGCTCCAAAAAAAAGAAACTATAAATAAAACCTTTTATATTTCAGCCTATAATGAAGTGTTTTTAAATACTGAAAGCTCTATATTTGACAGAAACAGACTTTATTCTGGAATTGGATATAATATTAACAGTAATATTAGATTAGAAGCAGGTTACATGAATCAGTTTTTTGAAACCAAAAGTAGAGATCAATTCAATATTATTACATTCATAAATTTTTAATAAAACAACGTCTAACCAACTAAACATATAAATCATGAAAAACTTTTTTTCAAATTTAAAAGGAGATGCCTTTGGAGGTATTACAGCAGGAATTGTAGCCTTGCCATTAGCATTAGCATTTGGTGTGTCTTCAGGTTTAGGTCCTAGTGCGGGACTTTATGGTGCTATCTTTTTGAGTTTTTTCGCAGCATTATTTGGTGGAACAAACACTCAAATATCAGGGCCTACTGCACCAATGACTGCTGTAAGTATGGTTATTATTGCAGGTATTATTGCAATAAATGATGGCGATGTAACTAAAGCTTTGCCAGCAATTTTAACAATATTTTTATTAGCAGGTTTATTTCAAGTTGGGCTTGGAGTTCTTGGTTTTGGAAAATACATAAAGTACATACCTTATCCTGTAGTTTCAGGGTTTATGACGGCTATTGGAGTTATTATTTTGATTACTCAAATTCTTCCTGCTTTAGGGTATTATCCTAAAGAAGATATGGCTTTTGTAAATCAGTTTAAACCACAAGCGCAAGAAATTATTCTTGAGAATATTTTAAGAGAAGAAGCTGGAGAAGGTATTTTAGTCCTCGAAGATTATAAAGAAACTATTGAAAGAGGAAGCAAAATTTCTGCTGAAGATATTTTAAAAGAATCAAAATCTCTAGCGTCTAATGAAGCCTCTGGAGTTTTGGGTGCAATAAAATCACTACCTAAAGCTATTGAGCAAATCAATTGGCTAGAGCTTATACTTGCCATTGGTACCATTTTTATAATTTATGGTTTTAAACGAATTACAAAAGCAGTTCCAAGCACACTCGTTGCTTTAGTTGTAATGTCTAGTATTGCTATAGGTTTTGGAATTGATTACAGACCTATAGAAGAAATACCTTTAGGTTTACCAATACCTAATTTAGAAATATTTACAAGCTTTAGTATAGGTAGTATAACACCCTATATTTTTACAGCATTAACCTTAGCGTTATTAGGAGCTATTGACTCCTTGCTTACAAGCGTTGTGGCGGATAACATGACGAAAACCAAGCATCAACCAAATAAAGAATTAATTGGACAAGGAATTGGTAATAGTATAGGAGCGATATTTGGAGGTCTTCCAGGTGCAGGTGCAACTATTAGAACTGTTGTAAACATAAATTCGGGAGGAAAAACCAAACTATCAGGAATGATTGCAGGTATTATGTTGCTTTTTATTTTACTTGTTTTGGCACCAATTGCCTCAAAAATTCCGGCTGCAGTTTTAGCAGGGATTTTAGTAACTGTTGGTATTGGAGTTATGGATTATAAAGGATTAAAAGCCATACCAAGTTTACCAAGAGATATGAAAATTGGACCATTTAAAGTGAGTTCAGAAGTGGTAATTATGATAGTTGTTTTATTACTATCAACATTTTGGAATTTAGTATATGCAGTTGGTATTGGTTTGGTCATTGCGTCTTTAATGTTCATGAAAAAAATTGGTGATTTAACAGCAAAGCGATCAGATGTTAAGTCCTTAAAACAAGAAAAAGCATGGGAAGATGAACATGATTTTCCTGAGCAATTAAAAGAAGATGTTTTTATTAAACACCTAAAAGGACCATTGTTTTTTGGATCTACAAGCGATTTTCAACAGCTTGCAAAACAAATCCCTAAAACTGCAACTACTGTAGTTATTAGATTGGGCAGAATGCAATATATGGATCAATCAGGTTTATACGCTATGGAAGATGTGTTGGTGGATTTAAGAAAAGAGAACATAACTGTTCTGTTTGTTGGATTATTAAAACAGCCTAGATATTTAATGGAAGTCATTGATATTATTCCAGATTTGGTGCCAAAAGAGTATATTTTCACTAATTTTAAAGACTGTCTTAATTGGATTAAGATAAATGTAAAACACAACTAAAAAAAATCAGAAATGAATTTAGATAGGGTTTTTGAAAATAATGAAGGATGGATAAAAGATAAACTAACACTCAATCCTAATTATTTTGAAGAGTTAGGCGAAGGTCAGAACCCTGAGCTTTTATTCATAGGTTGTTCTGATAGTAGAGTTACTGCCGAAGAATTAATGGGCTTAGGTCCAGGAGAAGTATTTGTTCATAGAAATATTGCAAATATGGTTATTGGAACCGATCTAAATGTGATGTCAGTTGTAGAATATGCCGTTGTTCATTTAAAAGTAAATCATGTTGTTGTTTGCGGTCATTTTGCTTGTGGAGGAGTTAAAGCGGCAATGCAATCGGCAGATTTAGGAATTCTAAATCCTTGGTTACGAAATATTCGCGACGTGTATCGTATTCATAAAACAGAACTTAATGCCATTGATTGTGAAGAAAAAAAATATGATCGATTGGTTGAACTTAATGTCCAAGAACAATGTGTAAATCTCATAAAAACAGCAGCTGTACAAAAAGCATTTAGAGATAGAGGCCTAAAGGTACATGGTTGGGTTTTTGATATTCATACAGGGAAACTCATAGATCTTAAAATAGACTTTGATGCCATTCTCAAAAACATCATGGAAATTTATCACCTAGATTAAATAAAAAAAGCCACTCGATTCGAGTGGCTTTTTTTATTTTGTGTTATTTGCTTCTTCTTCTTTCTCTTCCGCGTTTATAATATTTGGGAAAATCATTGGCGCTAAAGAACGTACATGCTCGTAAAGTATAGATTCTTCAATATCTTCATCATCAACAAACGGAATTGCTTTATTCATACTTGAAAAAATCATTAAAATCACACTTAAAATAAGTCCAATTTTTAGGAAACCAAAAAGTCCGCCAAGGAGTTTGTTTAGTATACCAAGTGCCGCGAAATCAGCAAGCTTAGTCAGTGCTTTTCCTGCTAAAGAAATAACAAAAACTATAATAATAAAGGTAATAGCAAATGATGCAATGTTGATGTATTTCTCGCTCCAATCAACTCTGCTTTCTAAAAATTCTGTTGCAAAATGGCTAAAATGGATAGCTCCATAAACACCAACAATTAATGCTAAAAGAGAAGCAATTTCAACAAAAAGGCCCTTGGTTAACCCTCGAATTAACCCAAAAAGGAGCAATGCACCTAAAACAATATCGATAACTGTCATACAAACCAAAATTTCAATAAACCTAGTTAAAATTAGCGTAATTTTCTGTTATAATGTATAAAATGTAAAGGGTTTAGATTAATATAACGCAATTGTTGCATTGCTAGTATTTTAGTATGTAAATTTGCGACCAATTATGGTAAGAGACGAACAATTAAAAACACGTTGGGAATTATTGGTTGGGAAGTTATCTCAGCAATTTGCAGATGGAGACATTTTAGATTTGGATGCTATTATTTATTTAATTGGCGTACAAGAGCTTGGTCAATTTGAAAGAAAATATAAGAAAGATCATAAGCTCGATTTAATGCATATTGCTATTTGTAAACTACTCTCACCATATGGCTATTATGAATTTGATTTTGTTGACGATTATGGTTGGCCACATTATATAACAAAATCCGACTTGCCTTTTTTAAAAGCTGGTGAACAAAGCATTTTAATGAAAGAAGCCATTGTAAACTATTTTGTTGAAACAGATTATATTCAATAAAGCTAATTAGTTTAAAAAATTAAATTCACTAAATTTGCCACTTATTTGAAGTACAATCATGTTAGATAAGATTAAAGAACTTATAGTAGAAGCCGAATCATTTTCCGCACAATCTTTGGAGGAAATTGAAGCATTCCGAATTAAGTATTTAGGAAAAAAAGGATTACTTAATGTTTACTTTGCGGAGTTTAAGAATGTTGCGAATGAGCAAAAAAAAGAATTCGGACAAGTTATCAATGCGCTTAAAAAAACAGCTGAAGATAAAGTCAATGCTTTAAAAGAAGAGCTAGAAAGCAAGGAAGAATTTAAAGGAGCTTATGGAGATCTATCTCGTCCAGGAGAGCCAATTCAAATAGGTTCACGTCATCCAATTTCAATTGTAAAAAACCAGATTATTGATATTTTTTCACGCATTGGGTTTAATGTCAGTGAAGGTCCAGAAATTGAAGATGATTGGCACAATTTTACAGCCTTGAATTTACCAGAATATCATCCTGCACGTGATATGCAAGACACGTTCTTTATTCAAACAGATCCAGATATTTTACTACGTACACACACAAGTTCTGTACAAGTACGTTATATGGAAAATAACAAACCACCTATTCGTACCATTTCACCAGGAAGAGTGTATCGTAATGAGGCTATTTCAGCACGTTCACATTGTTTTTTCCATCAAGTGGAAGGGTTATATATAGACAAAAAGGTAAGCTTTGCTGATTTAAAACAAACCTTGCAATACTTCACAACCGAAATGTTTGGTAAATCAAAAATTAGACTAAGACCATCATACTTTCCGTTTACTGAGCCAAGTGCTGAGGTAGATGTTTATTGGGGTTTAGAGACTGAAATTGATTATCGTATCACTAAAGGAACAGGTTGGTTAGAGATAATGGGTTGTGGTATGGTAGATCCTAATGTTCTTAAAAATTGTGGTATAGATCCTGAAATCTATTCTGGCTTTGCTTTTGGAATGGGAATAGATCGAATAACAATGTTACTTCACCAAATTGGAGATATCAGATTGTTAAGCGAAAACGATGTACGTTTCTTAGACCAGTTTAAGAGTGCCTTATAATTTCTTTTTATAATAACTAAAAAGCCTCTTGATTTCTCAAGAGGCTTTTTTTATTGATTTAACATTCTAACTATACAACACCTTGTGCAAGCATAGCATCTGCTACTTTTACAAAGCCTGCAATATTAGCACCTTTAACATAGTCAACATAACCGTCTTTTTGTTTTCCGTACTTTACACATGACTCATGAATATCATTCATAATGGTATGTAACTTTTCATCAACTTCTTCACGTGTCCAGCTTAAACGTAATGAGTTTTGGCTCATTTCTAAACCAGAAGTAGCAACACCTCCAGCATTTGAAGCCTTTCCTGGTGCAAATAAAACTTTCGCTTTTTGAAAAGCAATAATTGCTTCAGGAGTTGTTGGCATGTTAGCGCCTTCTGCTACAATAATCACCTTATTTTTAATTAAAGCATTTGCTTCCTTTTCGTTCAATTCATTTTGTGTGGCGCATGGTAATGCTATATCACAATTAACAGACCATGGACGTTCACCTTCATGGTAAGTTGCAGATTTATATGTTTTTACATAGTCACTAATTCTTCCTCTTTTTACGTTTTTGATATCCATGATTTCAGCTAATTTTTTAGCATCAATACCATCTTTATCATAAATATAACCTCCAGAGTCAGACATGGTAACTACTTTTCCACCAAGTTCAGTCGCTTTTTCACAAGCATATTGTGCAACGTTTCCTGAACCAGAAATAACAACAGTTTTACCTTGAAATGAGTCTTTTTTGGTAGCCAACATATTTTTAGCAAAATAAACACAACCATAACCTGTTGCCTCTGGTCGTATTAAAGACCCTCCATAAGTGATTCCTTTACCAGTAAACACTCCAGTAAATTCGTTTCTTAATCTTTTATATTGCCCAAACATAAATCCTATCTCACGGCCTCCTACACCAATATCTCCAGCAGGGACATCAGTATTTGCACCTATGTGTCTAAATAGTTCATTCATAAATGATTGACAAAAACGCATCACTTCGATATCACTTTTCCCTTTAGGATCAAAATCAGCACCACCTTTTCCACCTCCCATTGGCAATGTTGTCAAAGAGTTTTTAAAGGTTTGTTCAAATCCTAAGAATTTTAAAATACTTAGGTTAACCGTTGGATGAAAACGTAAACCTCCTTTATAAGGTCCAATTGCAGAATTAAATTCTACTCTAAATCCTCTATTAACTTGTGTATTTCCTTTATCGTCAACCCAAGGAACTCTGAAAATTATCGTTCGTTCAGGTTCAACCATACGCTCCAAAAGCATTTTTCCTTTATACTTTGGATTGTCTTCAATAAAAGGGATAACTGTTTCAGCTACCTCATGAACTGCTTGTAAAAATTCTGGTTCGTGACCATTAGTTGTTTTTACAAGGTCTAAAAAAGCTTCAATTTTGTTTTTCATTTATAAGAATTATGATAATACTAGTTTCTAGTTATTTAATGGGGACAAATATACGTTATCTTTAAAAAAAATTAATATTTTTTTTAAATTTCACAATAACATTAAACAATTATTTGTTTTATATTTGGTCATGCAATGAAAAGGAAATTTTATGCATTTCATCGAAGTTTTATATATTTGCGCGCATAGTGCCTCAATATCATGATAAACTAATATGCTTAAAACGAAACTATTATATATTTTCTTGTTGTCAGTTTTTTGTGTTACAATTGGAAATGTTCAGTTAGGCTTTTCTCACGAAATAGGAGTTATTGCTGGGCCTGTTTAATTTAGGTCTGACTTTGGGCAACGTTTAAATGAGCCTACAAACCTTGGGAACACAGGTATTGGCATTGGGATTGTACATTATATAAATTTCGCATATAGAGCTGATTGTAATTGTTATTCTACTGACACTTATTTTAATGATCATTTTAAATTAAGAAGTGAGATTTCTTGGAATAGAACAGTTTTAGATCATCATGGCGAATGGGTAAAACCAAAATACACAAGTGCTGCTGCTGATAAATTGAGAGCCATCATGGTGAATCAAATAATCTTGATATAGGAATGCAGCTGGAATATTTTCCTTTAAGTATTCGTTCTTTTCAAGCTTTCGCTTATAAATTTGCACCTTTTATTAGTGTTGGCGCACACTTTACTTCCTTCAATCCAAAAGCAAGTACAGATTATGTTAACGCCTCAGGAACAAATGATGTTGGTAATATACTTGATCCAGACAACTTTTATCCTTATTGGGAACCAGGGTACGTAAATCCATCTTCTGGAACAACGTGGTCCTTAGTTACTAGTGTTGGTGTACGTTAAACTAGGTGTGCTATCCGACTTAATGTTAGATTTAAGATGGCAGCTTTATTTTGATGACTTGGTTGACGGACTTGACCATCAACTAGAATCAAATAAATTTAATGATTGGTTGCTTTGGCTAAATTTCGGCTACATCTATTATTTAGACTAAGCCTAGCCTAGCGCTTGTTTTAAATCGTTAATCAAATCATCAATATCTTCAATTCCAACGCTTAGTCTAATTAATGAATCTATAATCCCTATTTTTTCACGTTCTTCTTTTGGTATACTGGCATGTGACATACTTGCTGGATGTCCTGATAAAGATTCGACACCTCCAAGAGATTCTGCTAAAGTGAATAATTTTAAATTTTCTACAATTTTTATAGCTGTATTATAATCGTTCCCCATGGTAGAAAAAGATAACACGCCTCCATAATCATCCATTTGAGATTTTGCAATGTTGTGATTTGGATGCGATTCAAATCCTGGCCAATACACGTTTTCAACTTTTGGATGATTGGCTAAATATTCAGCAACAGCTTTTCCGTTTTCACAATGTCTTTGCATTCTTACATGCAATGTTTTGATTCCTCGTAATACTAAAAAACTATCTTGCGGACCACAAATGGCACCACTAGCATTTTGTATAAAATATAACTTGTCTGCCAATCCTTTATCTTTAACCACTAATGCTCCCATAACAACATCACTATGTCCACCAAGATATTTTGTTGCTGAATGCATTACAATATCTGCACCCAAATCTAATGGTCGTTGTAAGTAAGGTGTTGCAAATGTATTATCAACAGCGAGCAAAACATTATGCCTTTTAGTAACCTTTGAAACTGCTTTTATATCAATAATTTTAAGTATCGGGTTGGTTGGTGTTTCTACCCAAATTAGCTTTGTGTTATTATTTATATATGATTCGATATTTTCAGCATTATCCATACCTATAAAATGAAATTTCACACCAAATGCTTCATAAATTTTTGTAAATAATCGATACGTTCCACCATATAAATCACTGGTAGAAATTACTTCGTCGCCAGGTTTTAATAATTTAAGAATAGCATCAATAGCTGCAACACCTGAGCCAAAAGCCAAACCATATTTCCCGTTCTCAATACTTGCAAAAGCATTTTCTACAGCATTTCGAGTCGGGTTATGAGTTCTAGAATATCCATAACCTTTGTGATCTCCAGGCGTACTTTGAGCATAAGTTGTAGTTTGATAAATTGGAGCTGTTACAGAACCATAGGCCTTGTCGTGTTCTTGTCCTCCATGGATAGTTTTTGTATTAAATTTCATCTGAATAAAATATGTTACAACAAATTTAGTTTTTAATTCGTTGTATTCAAATGGATACAATATCTTTATTGTATCATTATTCAGAAAGAATTTTTATGAAA
>CALGIH010000152.1 GCA_937916035.1 uncultured Lacinutrix sp. | reverse complement strand
ATATGAACCTTGGTCAATTGCTTCCAAAAAAATGGGGATTACAATTACCATTCAACTATGGTCAAAGTGAAGAATTAATAACACCTGAATACGATGAGCAATACAAAGATGTGACGCTTCAAAGTAGGTTGGATGCTGCAGAGACTTCTGAAGAGCGCGATATCATTAAAGAACAATCTGAATCTTATACCAAAAGGACAAGTGTCAATTTTATAGGCGTAAAAAAGAATAGAACTGATGAGGAGAGTAAACCTAAGTTTTATGATGTAGAAAATCTTACGCTTAATTATTCATTCAATCAAACAGAACATCGTGATTATGAAATTGAAAATGCGTTAGATCAAAATGTCAGAGTAGGAGTAAACTATAACTTTAATTTTAATCCTATTAAAATTGAGCCTTTCAAAAACAACGATTCATTGTTTAATTCAAAATATTTAAAACTTCTTAAAGATTTCAATTTCAATTTATTGCCAACAAGTTTCTCTTTAAATGCTGATATTCTCAGGCAATTTAACAAGCAAAAATTCAGGGAAGTTGATTTAACTGGAGGCAATATTGGTTTAGAAGAATTATACAGAAGGAATTACACCTTTGATTTTCAATACACTATAAATCATAATATTACGGATGCGTTGAGTTTTAATTTCACTGCTGCAAATAATAATATTGTTAGAAATTACTTTCTTGAAGATAATTTAAGTGGCGCACAAGATCCAGAGTTAGATGTTTGGGATGGTTTCTTTGATGTAGGTGATCCAAACAGGCAATACCAACAACTGGAACTTAATTATGAAGTGCCTTTTAGTAAAGTGCCTTTTTTACAATTCTTAAAAGCAAGTTATGCTTATACGGGAGATTTTCAATGGCAAAAAGGATCAGATTTGTTTGGCAACTTAACAGTTAATGGTCAAACCTATGATTTAGGAAACACCATTCAAAACTCAAATAAACATCAACTTAACACCTCTTTGGACATGAATAGGTTGTATCGTTATGTTGGTTTGGTAAAGAAAACAAGTCCAGGAGCAAACACAAATAAAGGAACACCAAATCCAAGAGCAAATCAAAACGCACCTCAAACTTCATCAAAATCTAATAAGGCTTATAATTCGATGATTGATTTGGTGACTATGGTAAAACGTATTCAGGTTAATTATTCTGAAAATAGTGGAAGCTTTTTACCAGGATATTTACAAACACCAGGATTTATCGGTACACTTAAACCTTCGTTTGGTTATACTTTTGGAAGCCAACGAGACATTAGACAAATGGCTGCTCAAAATGGTTGGCTAACGGTATTCCCTGAGTTTAATCAGCAATATTCAGAAAGACATACCAAAAATCTAGATTTTTCTGTAAATATTGAACCTATCGCAGATTTAAAAATCGACTTAACTGGAGGAAGAGCATATGCTGATACGTACACGGAAAACTTTAACACTACAGATTCAAATGGAGATGGATTTAGTGATATTTACAATTCACAAATTCAAAACACTTTTGGTAATTTCAATATTTCAACATCCTTAATTAAAACAGCTTTTGGTAAAAGTGATGAAACAGGGTCTGATGCATTTAATGATTTTAGAGCAAACAGAATAACCATAGCAAACAGGTTGGCTATTCAAGCTGGTATTGATATTAATGATCCAGGAAGCTTAGACGCAGATGGCTTTCCAATTGGTTACGGAAAAAGTAATCAAACTGTATTGTTACCTGCATTTTTATCTGCTTACTCAGGAAAAGACGCTGGGAAAGCTAAATTAGGAGCTTTTAGAGATGTTCCAATTCCAAATTGGATCTTAAAGTACACTGGGTTTATGAAAATGAAATGGTTCAAAAAGCATTTCAACCGTTTCTCATTAACACATGGATACAATGCAATATATACCATTAATCAGTTTAGAACCAACTTAGATTATGATGCGGATAATCCAAACGAATTAGATCAAGGTGGGAATTTTAAAAATAGAACCTTGTTTAGTAATATCAACTTAATGGAACAGTTTAGTCCATTATTCAAGTTTGATATGGAAATGAAGAATTCACTTAAAATTTTAGCCGAAGTAAGGAAAGATCGCTTACTTTCCTTGAGTTTTGATAATAATCTATTAACTGAAATTAAAGGAAATGAATATATTGTTGGTTTGGGTTATAGAATCAAGGATGTGAAAATAAATTCAAAACTTGCAGGATCACGACAAATCATTAAGGCCGATTTAAACATGAAAGCGGACCTTTCATTAAGAGAAAATAAAACCATTATAAGATATTTAGATCTTGATAATAACCAAGTAACATCAGGACAAACTATTTGGAGTTTAAAATATTCGGCAGATTATGCGTTTAGCAAAAACCTAACAGGAATTTTCTATTTTGATTATTCGTTCTCAGAATATGCGATTTCAACTGCATTTCCGCAAACAACCATTCGTTCAGGATTAACGTTGCGATATAACTTTGGAAACTAATTAACTATTTATATATTTAAAAAAAATTATATTATGAACATTCCATCAGATTTAAAATACACAAAAGACCACGAATGGATTAAAGTAGATGGTGACATCATCACAGTTGGAATTACTGATTTCGCTCAAAGTGAATTAGGCGATATTGTTTATGTCGAAGTTGAAACTGTTGACGAATCACTAGATGTTGATGAAGTATTCGGAACTGTTGAAGCAGTAAAAACAGTATCAGATTTATTTTTACCGGTTTCGGGTGAAATTATTGAGTTCAATGACAGTTTAGAAGATGAGCCTGAAAAAGTAAACTCAGATCCTTATGGAGATGGTTGGATGATTAAGGTGAAATGTTCAGATCTATCTCAATTGGATAATTTGTTATCAGCCGAAGATTATAAAAAAATTATAGGTGCTTAAAAATATTCTGCTAGTCATAGCATTATTATATGCCATTGCATTAGCAATAGTAAGCCTCGTAAATGCGAGTAATTTACCAAAGATAAGAATTGATAATGGTGATAAATTTGCGCATGCAATTGCTTATAGTTTATTATGTTTTATGTGGTACCTAGTCTTTAAAACCCATAAATTAGCAAAGGCACTATTAATTGCTGCGTGTGTATCAATTATTTATGGTATACTTCTTGAGGTATTACAAGGAACATTAACAGAAGCAAGAGTACCAGATATATATGATATCCTTGCAAACTGTATTGGAGTTGCTTTTATTTCTATAATTTTAGTAGTTAGAAATAAAACTCATATTAAAGATTTATAAACCCTTGCTTTTTTAGCAAATTATTGGTTATTTTACCAATCTCTTAAAAACACAGTTTGATTATGGAACCTAAAAAAAATCCGAAAGCAGATGTTAGCAGAAATGGCTCAGTCTATTTTGCTGTTGGTCTTGCACTAATGTTATTTGTAACATACAATACTATTAACTACAAAACTTATGATAAAAGTGCTATTGACATAGGTATGGTAGATATGGATGCACTTGATGATGAAGAAATTCCAATTACAGAACAACTCCAAACACCGCCACCACCTCCGCCACCACCAGCTGCTCCTGAAGTAATTGAAATTGTTGAAGATGAAGAGGAAATTGAAGAAACTGTAATTGAATCAACAGAAACTGATGAAAGTGAAGAAATCGTTGAAATTGAAGAAGTAGAGGTTGAGGAAGTTGAAGAAGATATTGAGGTTCCTTTTGCAGTCATTGAAAATGTGCCTGTTTTTCCTGGATGTGAAAGTGGAAACAATGATGCAAAAAGAAAATGTATGTCTGATAAAATCACAGCCTTTGTTCAGAAAAAATTTAATACTGAATTAGCAGGAGATCTAGGTCTTACAGGAAGACAAAAAATAAATGTTGTTTTTAAAATAGATAAAACTGGTAAAGTAGTAGGCGTTCGTTCTCGAGCACCACACCCAAGTTTAGAGAAAGAAGCAGCTCGTGTTATTAACTTGTTGCCTCAAATGAAACCAGGTAAACAAAGAGGAAAAGCAGTAATTGTACCTTATTCTTTACCAATAATTTTCCAGGTTCAAGACTAATAATTCTTATATAAAAATAAAATCCTGTTACAGAAATGTAACAGGATTTTTTATTTCCTATAATCAAAAAATAGGATCTTTCAACAATCAATAGTTTCCAATTAAAATGAAGCACTACTTCCTACTTGTTTTTGGGTTTTTACAAATAACTGTTTTGCTCAAGATATTACAGATTACGAAAAACCTCCTGTCTTTCTTGAATGTGAGAATCAAGATGTGGCTAATTTAAAAAGCTGTTTTTATAACCAGTTATCACAATCTGTATTCACTAATTTTAATGTACCTCAAGTGGTGCAAGATGAAAATTATAATGGTGAGGTTGTTGTTTTGTTTGAAGTTAATGCTGAAGGAAACTTGTGGTTATTTACACAGATGCTATTTATGAAGAATTAAAAGAAGAAGCGAAACGTGTTTTTGGAGAATTGCCAAAAATTAAACCAGCTTCCTATAATGGGATTACAACTTTTAAACAATATTCATATCACATAAAAATTCCGTTGATTAGCCCTCAAGAACAAGTGTTGCAAATAGAGGTTGCTAAAAATGAAAATCAGATTTCTGAATTGGAGCAATTATCAAAATCTGAATATGATAAGGTCAATACATCATTAAAAACGTATCAAGATAAAGAGTTTTCTAGTCAATTAAATATTCCGTTTACACACCAAGCGAATTCTAAATTTGATAGAAATATTAATTTAATAGGTCCCAATAGTCATACTACTTCAAAGCCTTTTTGTGTATGAAGATATAGCTCAGTACCACGATTTTAATGCAGAAAAAGAAGCATTGTTAAAAGAAGGTGATGAATGGTGGAAGAAAAAATAATACAACGAACATTTAGTACAAATTCAAAGTGACGATTATTGGTTTACTTTAGATCCTATTTTTGATCTTCAAGTTGGTAAAGATTCAGATGCCGATTTTAATACGACGTTTAATAATACACGTGGCTTATATGTCCAAGGAGGTTTAGGCAAGAAGTTGAGTTTTTCTGCTTCTGTCTATGAAAGCCAAGGACGTTTTGCACAGTATGTAAATGAATATGCAGAAAGCTTAAAGGCCTTTGGGCCAGATCCAGCTATTATTCCTGGAAGAGCTATTGGTAAAGGGTTTAAAGATGATGCTTATGATTACCCAGTTGCTGAAGCTTATCTGAGTTATACACCAGCAAAATTCATTAATATCCAATTTGGTCATGGCAAGAATTTTATTCGAGATGGTTACAGGTCATTGTTGCAAAGTGACGTGGCAAGTCCTTCACCATTTTTAAAATTGAACACGAAATTCTGGAAAATAAAATACACAAATAATTGGATGTGGTTAAAGGATGTAAGACCAGAAGTTGCTGAAGAGGGTGCTTTTTTAACCAAGTATATTGCAAATCAAGAATATATAGAAAACAATCCAAAAAAAAAGTATCTATCTATCTCCATGCCATTTTTTAATTATACTAAGGATTGGTGTGTAATAGTTAAATCAAAACATATTCCTTACACAGATACAGGAGGAAGCGGAGTTATGTATATTTATGTAAAAGTTAATGAAAAATGGGTTCTCTATAATGCTATTAATTTGTGGTTGAGTTGATGTTGTTTTTTTCCGAATTCAATATTTGTAATGT
>CALGIH010000151.1 GCA_937916035.1 uncultured Lacinutrix sp. | reverse complement strand
TTATTGTTGACGACACGCCTGAAGCAATTATTTTATCTTGTTTTGATTCTGTAAGAAGAGAGATAGCAAGACTTTCATTACACAAATTAGTGACTGATGGAAGAATTCATCCTGCTAGAATTGAAGAAATCGTTAAGAAAACTAAAAAGCAGATCGACGAAGAAATTATTGAAGTTGGTAAGCGTACAGTTATTGATTTAGGAATTCATGGTTTGCATCCTGAATTAATTAAAATGATTGGTCGTATGAAGTATCGTTCATCTTATGGGCAAAACTTATTACAACACTCGCGTGAAGTTGCTAAACTTTGTGGCGTAATGGCAGCAGAATTAGGTTTGAACTCAAAACTAGCTAAACGAGCAGGATTACTACATGATATTGGTAAAGTGCCAGATGCAGAAATAGATATGGAAACACCTCATGCTATTTTAGGAATGCAATGGGCTGAAAAATATGGTGAAAAAGAAGAAGTTTGCAATGCCATTGGAGCGCATCACGATGAAATAGAAATGACCTCGTTATTATCTCCAATAGTTCAAGTTTGTGATGCTATTTCTGGAGCACGACCAGGAGCAAGACGACAAGTACTAGATTCATATATACAACGACTAAAAGATCTTGAAGATATTGCTTTTGGATTTTCAGGAGTTAAAAAAGCATATGCCATTCAAGCTTGTAGAGAATTACGCGTTATTGTTGAAAGTGAAAAAGTAACTGACGTTAAAGCTTCACAACTGTCGTTTGAAATTTCTCAAAAAATTCAAACTGATATGACGTATCCTGGACAAGTTAAAGTAACAGTTATTAGAGAAACGCGTGCTGTGAATATTGCTAAGTAAAAACATTAGATATAATAAGATTGTAAAAGCATTGAGTTTAACTGGATGCTTTTTTATTTTCGGGGATGATAGGTATTAATTACTTTGCTCAAATGAGATTTATCAATATGCATGTAAATTTCGGTAGTCGTAATACTTTCATGACCTAACATTAATTGAATGGATCTTAAATCGGCACCATTTTCAAGTAAGTGAGTGGCAAATGAATGCCTGAACGTATGCGGTGAAATCGTTTTATCAATGTCTGCTTTTACAGCTAATTGTTTTACGATGGTAAAAATCATTGCTCTAGTTAGCTGCTTGCCACGTCTATTTAAAAATAAAGTATCTCTGAAAGCTTCCACAATAGGAATGTGAGGGCGAACATCATTTTTATATAAATGGATATACTTTTGAGTCAATGGACTAATAGGTACAAATCGCTGCTTGTTACCTTTCCCAGTGACCATAATAAAACCTTCGTCAAAAAACAGATCAGAAATTTTAAGATTTGTTAGCTCACTAACACGCAATCCGCAGCTGTATAGTGTTTCTATTATAGCTCTGTTGCGTTCACCTTGTAGAGTACTTAAATCTATAACAGAGATTAAAGTGTCAATTTCTTCAATAGATAGTGTGTCAGGAAGTTTTCTACCAATTTTTGGAGATTCTATAAGTGCTAAGGGATTGGTGTTTCTATAATCTTCAAAAATCAAATAATCAAAAAAACCGCGTAATGCCGAAATTAATCGCGATTGACTTCTAGCGTTTAATGATTTTGCAGCATCATAGATAAATTCTTGAACAGTGATGGCTTTTATATTGATAGGATTCGATTTAATTTCATGCTCTTCTAAGTAATTTACAAGCTTTTTTAAATCTA
>CALGIH010000150.1 GCA_937916035.1 uncultured Lacinutrix sp. | reverse complement strand
TAGGAGATAGTTCTAAAAGTACAGAATGCTCACTTCTTGCAATAGAATTTTTTAAAGAAAATTGAATCTTATTAGGAATCGTATTTCGTTTAATATCCTTTAAATCTATAACAGAAATTGGTTCATAGCTAACATTAACTAGCTTAACTGTGCTTTCATTAATAAATAGATTTGTTTGCCATTGCGAAAAAAAAGTCAACCCTTTGCTAACTGAAAAATTAAAATTCTCTTTATTAAAGGAAGGAACCTCAACACTTGAAGTTTCGGTAGACAATGTTTCAGTGCCATTCCATATAATCACAAAATCTTTAGTTTGTGAAAAGGCACAAAGAGAAATAAAAAATGTAAAAAGAAAAATAATTTTTTTCATACACAATAAACGTCTAAAAGTATAGGTTAGTATTATAATATAAACTTTGTGCGAATTTACCATAATAAATTAGTTAGATATACGTTTCATTAAGGTAAAAATGCACTAAAATTGAGTTAAAAATCCGACGTTCTGTATGAAAAATAGGGTGAAATACACTTTTTTTAGTGAATTTTCTTAAAAAAACATTGCAATATTCGCTTTAATGATTATATTGCACCACCGAAATTTAATCGACTTACGAAAAAGTATGGATATGAAAAACACCGCAACACTAAGGATACTAATAGTTTTAGCACTGTCTGCATCTATGTTTGGATGTAAGAAATCTTCAAGTTCTAAGAATAGTTCTAGAGCAACTGGTTGGAAAATCAACGCTAAAGAAGGAGGATTTCAATACAATACTGACTATAAAGAACAGGCCACAGCCCCTGGATTAGTA
Source organism: uncultured Lacinutrix sp. (assembly GCA_937916035.1). Taxonomy (GTDB): domain Bacteria; phylum Bacteroidota; class Bacteroidia; order Flavobacteriales; family Flavobacteriaceae; genus CAJQLB01. Next base: position 3,003 of record CALGIH010000150.1, on the reverse strand, counting down.
TTCATTGAAGGAGGTACATTTACAATGGGGAGAGTAGGAGATGATGTGATGCATGATTGGAATAATACACCTAATCAGCAACATGTACAATCTTTTTACATGGATGAAACTGAGGTAACAAATATGATGTATCTAGAGTTTCTAGATTGGATCAAAGCTGTTTTCCCTCCAAGTGAACCACAATACAAAGCAATTTACCAAGGTGCTTTACCAGACACTCTTGTTTGGAGAAACCGTTTAGGATATAGCGAAGTAATGGTTGAGAATTATTTACGCCATCCTGCTTATGCTCAATATCCTGTAGTAGGTGTTAGCTGGATACAAGCAGTTGAATTTGCAAATTGGAGATCTGATAGAGTTAATGAACTTTATTTAGAAGATGCTGGTTATATTGAGCGTGATGCAAAAATCGCAGCAAATTCTGAATCTAATTTCAGTACAGACACTTACTTAATCGCTCCAACTAAATCTTATGGTGGGAATGATAGTATTATCAATCCAACAAAATCTAGAAGACGTGCTACAACCACTGCAACTGGAGACACTATAAATGTGTATGCTTCAAGAGAAACAGGAATTATATCACCTAAATATAGATTACCATCAGAAGCTGAATGGGAATATGCTGCACTTGGAATGAGTGAGCTTAGAAGCTATAATTTTTATAGAGGACGTAAAAAATATCCTTGGGATGGGCAATATACACGATCAGGAAGCCGTAAGGTAAGAGGTGATCAAATGGCCAACTTCAAACAAGGAAATGGAGATTACGGCGGAATTGCTGGATGGTCTGATGATGGAGCTGATATTACAGGAGAAGTTAAAAAGTATGCGCCAAATGATTACGGCTTATATGATATGGCTGGTAATGTTGCAGAATGGGTTGCAGATGTTTATAGACCAATTGTAGATGATGAATTCAACGATTTCAACTATTATAGAGGAAATGTTTATACAAAAAATGCAATTAATGATGACGGCACAGTGAAAATTGTTTCACCTTCTGAAGTTGAATTTGACACCTTATCTAATGGAAAGCTTGTTGCTAGAAATTTACCTGGTGAAATAAAACAAGTATCTGTTGATGATAATGAAACCTATTTAAGAAACAACTTTGATAGAAGTGACAACAGAAACTTTAGAGATGGAGATAAAAGGTCATCTCGTTTCTTTGAAGATTTCAATGATGTTGAAGAATCTAATGAAGATGTTGCTACAAGAAAAATGTATAATTCTCCAAAACATAATGTTGAAAGAGATTCTACAGGGAAGCTTATTAAAGAATACGATAAAGAAAACAACAGAACATCTTTAATTAACGATGAAGTTCGCGTTTACAAAGGTGGTTCTTGGAAAGATCGTGAGTATTGGTTAGATCCTGCTCAAAGACGCTATTATCCTCAAGATATGGCTACAGATTATATTGGTTTTAGATGTGCAATGTCTAGAGTTGGTTCTAAATCGAAAGCTAAAAACAAAACAAAAAATTAATACTAATTAATTTTAAAATATAAAGTCCTAACGGTTTCGTTAGGACTTTTTTTATTACATTTATTTCATCTGAAAATATTAATTGCTGTAAATTAGTCAGATGCAATTCGCCATTTATATTTTTGGCTGAAAAACATAATTATTACAGCTCATTTTATGAATATAGCACAACTGCACGCCATTTTTTTAGGTTCTAATTCCGTTTCAACAGACACTAGAAAAGTCAAAGACAATGACCTTTTTTTCGCCCTTAAAGGCGACTCATTCAACGGCAATAAATTTGCGAAATATGCCATTGAGAAAGGAGCTCGTTATGCAGTTATTGATGAAGAAACCTATAACATAGATGATACATTTATTCTTGTAGACAACGTGTTAGAGACCCTACAAGAGCTGGCAACCTATCATAGAAATTATCTAGGCTTAAAAATTATTGCACTCACAGGAAGCAACGGCAAAACGACTACCAAAGAACTTATTAATGCGGTTTTGACAACCAAATATAAAACTACAGCTACAGTTGGTAATTTAAATAACCATATTGGAGTTCCTTTAACCTTACTCTCAATGAACGCTTCAACTGAAATAGGCATTGTTGAAATGGGCGCTAATCACTTAAAGGAAATAGCATTTTTATGCGCTATTGCACAACCAGATTTTGGATATATCACAAATTTTGGGAAAGCACATTTGGAAGGTTTTGGGAGTATTGAAGGCGTAATACAAGGAAAAAGTGAGCTTTATAATTATTTGAAAGCACATGACAAGCTTATATTCCTTAATAGTGAAGACAACAAACAAGTAACTCTTTTAAAAGATTACAACAAAACATATAGTTTTGGAAATTTAAACTCAGATGATGCTGTAATATATTTTGAAGAAGCAAATCCGTTTGTGATTTCGAAATTTAAACACGAGGTTATTGAAAGCCAATTAATAGGAAGCTACAACTTTACCAATATATGTGCTGCCATTGCTTTTGGAAACTATTTCAACATAGAAGCTTCATCAATTAAAGAAGCTATAGAAAACTATATGCCATCAAACAATCGCTCACAAATAATACATAAAGGCACAAACAAAATAATATTGGATGCTTACAATGCAAATCCTTCAAGTATGAAGGTTGCTTTAGAAAGTTTTGAAAAACAACAAGACACCTTCAAAATAGCTATTCTAGGAGATATGTTTGAATTAGGTGCAGATGCTCCAAAAGAACATCAATACATAGCTGATTTAGCATCAACCATTCCTATTAATCTCGTTATTTTGATAGGAGAAAACTTTAATAAAACAACGATCTTTTCTCCTAAAGTTTCAGTATTCAAATCTTTTGAAGATTTTAAAACTAATTTTGATTTTTCACAACTTGACAAAGCTACTTTGTTCATAAAAGGCTCAAGAGGTATGGCTTTGGAGCGTGTGTTGGAAATATTATAACTTAACATTGTCAAAAAAACGTCGAACTTCGTTTAACGTCTGATATAAAATATTGAAGCGAGGCCATGTACC
>CALGIH010000149.1 GCA_937916035.1 uncultured Lacinutrix sp. | reverse complement strand
TACTTTTCAAATTCATTACCAACAGAAACGTTAAGCTTATTTGATACAAATTTGGCCATTTCTAATAGTTCAGCTTCTGATGATGAATTAGTATCTAATTGTTTTAAATAATTAAATGCTTTTTCTTGTATTTCAAGTAAAACTCCAGCAAGCATCATTTTATAATCGGCAACTTCATTCTTATATTTCTTAACTACTACGTTGTCAATATTTTTTATAAAAATAATATCTGCATCTAACTCATTAAGGTTTCTAATTAATGCGCCATGCCCTGAAGGCCTAAAAACCAATTGATTATTTTCGTCTCTAAATAGTTCGTTTTTATGATTTACCGCAATAGTATCTGTTGATTCTTTTTGGAAGGAAAATGAAATATTGAATTGTGTATTGGTTCGTTCTTCAACATCCTCTTCAATAAATTTAAATTCTTTATCAAAACGATGTTTGTGTTTTTCTGAAATTGTAAAATGAATATTAGCCAAATTGTTTGAAGATGCGTACTGAGCTCCTTCAAACAAATGCTCTTCAAAAGCAGTAGAAACATGTTCTTTATACTTATGAAAAGGTAATAACCCTTTTGGATAAAGAGCAAGGTTTAGCTGCTCTTCTTCAAGCATAGTTTTAATCACTTCTAGACGTTGTTCATTATAACTCAAATCGTTGAAATTTGGAATATTTTTATGCACTTTATGAATAACTTCCTCGAAAAAAGGCAACTTTTCAAGTCCGATTAAAAAAACCGATAAGTCACGCACTTTGTTTTTATTGATATAAGAATTTATGGTTTCTTTATCTAGGCTATAGTCTGCTAAAAACTGAAATAAAAATTTAAACATTCTAGTAGCTGCACCTGAAGCTGGAACAAATTTTAAAATAGAAATTTCATTACGTCGCTCTTGGAATTTTTTGATGTAAGATTCTTTTTCAGTTTTCTCAAATTTGAGAATTCCAGAATCAATAGTGGCAGCATCTTTTAGGTTTATAAATGGCAAACCACCTTTAAATAAAGCTATTTGATCTTTAATTTGTTCTAAAGTCAATCCTTTAGCTTCTATTTGTTGAATGTCCTTGTCTGAAAATTTCACTGTCTTTTTTTAATAAGTTGATCTATCTGATTCACGGCCTTTTCTAGTCGTTCTTTTTTTGCGCCTTTTAATATCACATATGGCCTTTTATACTTAATTAAAGTATTTTCAAAAGCCTTAAACATACGTTCTCGCTCATTGGGTTTATCTCGCAAGTCATCGGCTTCCCAAGGCACATCAATATAAGTTAAAAAATATAAATCGTATGTGTTTTGTAAAGCGTATTTTTCTAATATCGGATCACAACTTCCTAAGTAATAAGCTTCAGAATAAACTTTGGTTTCTAATAAATCGGTATCACAAATAAGTACAGAATTTGTTTTCTTGGCCAACTCATTTTCAAGTTTCATTTGGCCTTCGGCTATAGGAAGAAGGTCTTTTGGCAAGCATGTTCTTCTTTCGTTATTCCAAATATCTTGCAAATAACCGCGTGCATACTCAGGTGTCCAAACCGAATTATAATGTCTAGCTAATTGTTGTGATAAGGTTGTTTTTCCAGTTGACTCTGGACCAAACAAGACTACTTTTATGCAGTTTGCTAGTTGTTGTTTAAGCTTTTCTTCCATAGTTTATATGCTTGTATCGCAAGAATTAAAAATATAAAATATTGAATCCCTGTAAAACCATACCCTTTGACAAAATAAAGAGGGATTGATACAATATTTCCTATGATCCAAAGCGTCCAATTTTCAATCTTTTTTAGTGCCATTAACCACATTGCTGCAAAAAATATTCCAGTTGTAAACGTATCGAGAAAAGGCACTGCTGTTTTAAAATCTTCAATACTTCCGGAGGTCAAATTTGTGTAGGCAAAGTTTAAACTTTCTGAAAAGCCAAAGTGATTTGGCATTACATTATAATGACGATATACGAATATGACAAAAATAGATGTAAAAACAAAAATTCCAAAAGCCTTGAATTTATCATTAATGTTCGTTCTCGAAATTGGAATGTGGTTCTTTTTGTCGTCTATTATTTTACTCCACATATACCATCCAAATACACTCATTAAGGTGTAATAAATATTGATAATTAAATCTCCATATAAATTCCATTGCGAAAGTAAATACACATAGATTCCAGTGCTTATTATTCCTGTTGGATACACTAAAATATTCTCTCGCTTAGCAAAAATGACGCTAATTACGCCAAATGTTGCCGCCACAAACTCAAGAATGATATTCAAGGTTGTAGCGGTTTTATAGGGCTCAATAAAAAAATCAACTAACTCGTTCATACTAATTCATTAAAAAATGACGCATTCATTTCAAAAGCAGTTCCAATAACAACAATATCTGCTCCAGATTTATAGGCTTCATCCAACTGTTCTTTACTCCTTATCCCTCCACCAACAATTAGAGGAATGTTTACTTCTTGCCTTACTTTCTTAATTATGTCAGTTGTAATTGGATGTATTGCTCCACTCCCAGCTTCAAGGTATATAAATTTCATTCCTAATAATTCTCCAGCTTTTGCTGTATCAATTATTGCTTGAATATTAGCTCTTGACATTGGTAATGTTTCAGAAACTCGCTGGACTGAAGTTTCCTTTCCGTTTTCAATTAATATATAACCTGTTGGAATAACCTCGAGGTGTATTTCGCCTAATTTTGAAACTGCTTTAACTTGCTTTCCAATTAAATACTCAGGATTTCGACCAGAAATTAAAGATAAAAACAACAATGCATCTGCATTTTCTGTAATTTGAGAAACACTTCCTGGAAATAATACCACTGGTAATTTGGTATGTCTTTTAATTTCTGAAACTAGTTTTTCAGTTGCATATTCTTCAACTGTACTACCTCCAATAAAAATATGAGTTGCAATAGATTTGTTTACCTTCTCAATAAAATTAGATACCATTTCAATGGCCATCTTATCTGGATCGATTAAAACCGCTAACAGCTTTTCCTCTTTTTGTGCTGAATCAATTATATTTTTATATACAGATTTCATCTAAGATGGTAAAGCATAAGCACACGTAAATCCTTCAAACTCAACAAAATTAGATGTGAACCTGTGTTTTATATTGTTATAATCTATCCAAGCTATTGTGTTTTGGTCTTTCAGCATAAAAGGTATTATTAAAAAATGCTCTTTAAACAGCATTCCTGGTGTTGCAAATAATTTGTACAACGATTCTTTTACACACCATATTACAGTAAGCTTGTTGATATAATCTGCACTTTCTTTTTTGAGATAATTATTTTCATAACCAATAAATTTATGTGCTATAATTCCAATTTTAGCTCGTTGTTTTTCTACATCAATTCCAATAAGGTCATTACTAACAGCAACTGCTGAAAATGTAAATGAATGTGAGATTGAAATGTACTTACCATCTTTTAAATGTGGTTTTCCTTTACTGTCATAAAACAAATCAGTATCGATATATCCAAATTCTGCTAATAAATGACGAACACTCAAAAAACCTCGCTGATGTATCTCGCTTTTCATCCCTGAAACACGCTCAGAACTTTCAGCCTTAAGATGTAAACCCTTCATTAAGTAATCCAACGATTCTGTAATCTTCCAGATTTTAACAGTTGTTTGTGAGTTTGGAGTAAAGTTTTTATAAAGAGGCATTTAATTATCTGAAAGTTAATAGTTATCTTTGCACAGCCTAGGGCTTATTAACAATTTTTGTTAAGCGAATTTAACTATTTTAAGTTCCAAACCCAAAGTTGTAGCCTTTAAAACAAATAGAAAAATATACTTATATGAACACAAAAACTATTCCTTTCGTAGCTAATAAAGTTAAAGATATGTCGCTTGCGGCTTGGGGAAGAAAAGAAATGGAATTAGCTGAAGCTGAAATGCCAGGATTAATGAGCCTTCGTGAAGAATACAAAAATTCTCAACCACTTAAAGGTGCTCGTATTGCCGGATGCTTACATATGACTATTCAAACGGCCGTATTAATTGAAACTTTGCAAGCTTTAGGTGCTGAAGTAACCTGGAGTTCTTGTAATATTTTTTCAACGCAAGATCAAGCTGCTGCTGCAATTGCCGCTACTGGAACAGCCGTTTATGCTTGGAAAGATATGACTGAAGAAGAATTTGATTGGTGTATAGAACAAACATTGTTCTTTGGTGAAGACAGACAACCATTAAACATGATTTTGGATGATGGTGGTGATTTAACTAATATGGTTTTAGATCGTTATCCTGAGTTAGTTTCTGGAATTAATGGTTTAAGTGAAGAAACAACTACTGGAGTTCACAGGTTATATGACAGAATGAAAGCTGGAACATTACCAATGCCATCAATTAACGTAAACGATTCTGTAACAAAAAGTAAGTTTGACAATAAATACGGTTGTCGTGAAAGTGCGGTTGATGCTGTTCGTCGTGCAACAGATATTATGATGGCTGGGAAACGTGTTGTCGTTTGTGGTTATGGAGATGTTGGGAAAGGTACTGCTGCCTCATTTAAAGGTGCTGGAAGCATCGTAACAGTAACTGAAATAGATCCAATATGTGGGCTACAAGCTGCAATGGATGGTTTTGAAGTAAAAAAATTAGAAACCGTTGTTGGGAATGCTGATATAGTTATTACAACTACTGGGAATAAAGACATTGTTCAATCTCGTCATTTCGAAGCTATGAAAGATAAAACCATTGTGTGTAACATTGGGCATTTCGATAATGAAATTGACATGGCTTGGTTAAACAAAAACCATGGCAATACTAAAAATGTTATTAAACCACAGGTTGATAAATACACCATTAACGGAAAAGATGTGATTATCTTAGCTCAAGGTCGTTTGGTAAACTTAGGTTGTGCAACTGGTCATCCAAGTTTTGTAATGAGTAACTCATTTACAAACCAAACATTAGCACAAATTGAATTATGGACAAACAGAGATGCTTATGAAAATGAAGTGTATATGCTGCCAAAACGTTTAGATGAAAAAGTAGCAAAATTACACTTAGCTAAAATTGGCGTTGAGTTAACTGAACTTCGTGACGACCAAGCAAAATATATTGGTGTAGAAATTGAAGGTCCTTATAAGCCTGAGTACTACAGGTACTAAATTGAACTGTCATTACAAGGAGCGAAGCGACGCGGTAATCTTTTCAATTAATTAACAGATTGCCACAGCAAATTAATATTTGTTTCGCAATGACAAAATAAATTAAACCCTTGCAGTTCCGAAACATCGGAAGTAAGGGTTTTTTTATTAGTTTAGAACATGCTTAAAAGAAACACACAAACTTTAATTCCATTGATTACAGAATTAGAGAGTTATATCGCTGTAAAAGACAAAAGAAACAACTCAGTTTCAACATCTGATATCGCATGGCAAATTGACCATTCATTAAAAGTATTCAATTTAGTTTCTGAAACTTTAGTGAATTCAGATCTTGAATTGTATTCAACTAAATTTAATAAATGGCGTTTATTGCTATTTACTATAGGCTATTTCCCAAGAGGAAAAGTTAAAGCTCCAAAATTTGCTAGGCCTCCAGAGGTAATATTAACGGAAGATTTAGTCTCTCAATTTCAACTAGTTTATCAAAACATTGATAATATAAAGTCAGCAAATAATAATGCTCACTTTAAACATTTCATTTTTGGAGTGTTAAATAAAAACAGAACGATTCGGTTTTTACAAATACACACGAAACATCATCTAAAAATAATTAGAGATATTTTGAAATAAAAAAACCCTTTCAGTTCCGAAGTATCGGAAGAAAGGGTTTTAAATATATTTAAAGAATAAGTTTCTTAAGCTTCAAAAGGCTCAATAGAAACGTAAGACTTATTGTCTTTTTTCTTTGTGAATTTTACAAGTCCATCAACTCTAGCGTGTAAAGTGTGATCTTTTCCTTGGTATACATTTTCACCTGGGTGATGTGTGTTACCTCTTTGTCTAATGATAATGTTTCCAGCTATCGCAGCTTGACCACCAAAAATCTTTACGCCTAAACGTTTCGATTCTGACTCTCTACCATTCTTCGAACTTCCGACTCCTTTTTTATGTGCCATTTTATTTCGATTTTAGATTATTAAAATTAGCTTAAAGCAGCAATTAAATCGGCTTTCTTCATTGAAGAATATCCTGTTATTTCTTTTGCTTTTGCCATTTCTCTTAATTCAGCAACAGTCATGCTGCTTAAATCTTGAGATGCTTCAGCTTTTTTTGCAGCTGGCTTTTCAGCCTTAGCTTTAGCAGCGGCTGGTTTAGCTTCTGCCTTTGGAGCAGCCTTTTCAGCTTTAACAGCTGGTTTTGCTCCTGAAGCAACAATACTCTCAATTAGAATTTCAGTTAAAGATTGTCTGTGTCCGTTTTTCTTACGGTAACCTTTACGTCTTTTCTTCTTGAAGACTATTACTTTATCACCTTTAAGGTGCTTTAAGACTTTTGCACTTACTTGTGCTCCGTCTATAGCTGGGGCGCCTATAGTAACTTTATCACCATCACTTAACAAAAGAACATTATCGAAAGAAACTTCCTTACCTTCTTCTGTTTGTAAACGGTTAACAAAGACTTTTTGGTCTTTTTCAACTTTAAATTGATGCCCTGCTATCTCTACAATTGCGTACATAGCGTAACGTTTATTTTAATTAATTTTGTTCAAAAACGAGTGCAAATATACTGCTAATTAATTAACCTGCAAACGAATTGTTAATTTTGATTCTTATAAAAAATAATGTTTCTAATTTCTTCTATTAGCCAGGTAAACACCTACAAGTATTAATAAAGTGGCAAAAACTTGCCAAACACTAAATCCTTCTCCATCCAAAATTCCCCAAGCAACAGCAACAACTGGCATCAAATAAGTTACTGAGGATGCAAAAACTGGTGTTGCCATTTGCACTAACTTATTAAACAACACTTTTGCTAAAGCTGTTCCAAAAGCAGAAAGAATAACAACATATCCAATAGATGTTATGACTATAGGATTTTGAAGTGTTTCAATGGTAAAAAAATTGGTAAACGATAGAACTATTAGAGCAGGAACAATAATGGCAGCAAAATTTCCGAAAGCTATGCTAATAGCTTTTA
>CALGIH010000148.1 GCA_937916035.1 uncultured Lacinutrix sp. | reverse complement strand
AGCCTCAAGAGACAAAGCCATTTATCATCCCTTTTAAAACAAAATTGAATTCTAGCATTGAATATTTCTTAAATATAAAAGCAACTTTAAAAAACAGTGAACCATTACTCTCAAAAGATTTTGAAATTGCCTATGAACAATTTCAATTATCGTATAAAGAAGTTCAATCTCCAAGTATTTCTACAAATGAATTGAGTTACGTAACTACCGAAAATGATATAATTGTTTCAGGTAAAAATTTCAAAACAACTTTTAATAAAGAAAGAGGACAGTTGACCTCTTATATTTATAAAAGAAAAAACTTAATTGATAAGGCAGCTGACGTTAATTTTTGGAGAGCTCCAAATGACAACGATTATGGAGCAGGAACACAAAAAAAATACAGAGAATGGAAAGATGTTGCTTCAAAGTGGGAAGTAAATAATACAATTCAGCAAGAAAACAAATCCACTATTACAATAACAACCAAAAGACTCTTTTTTGAAGGCGATGCTGAATACACACAAACCTATACCATTAATGGAGATGGCGTCATAAAAATAACCAATGACTTTAATGCACTAAAAGGAGAGCATAGCAACATTTACAAATTTGGCAATGAAATGGTGTTACCTCAAACTTACAAAACAATAGAATGGTACGGTAAAGGTCCTTTTGAGGCTTATGCTGACAGGCAACATGCTGCTAAGGTTGGTTTATACAAAGGTCAAATATCTGATCAATACTTTCCATACATTCGTCCACAAGAAACTGGGAACAAACTTGATGTTCGTTGGGTGAAATTGCAGCAGAAAAATGGTGTTGGAATAAAAATCTATAGTGAAAACCTGCTCCATGTATCTGCTCTAAATTTTAGTAAAGAAGATTTAGATTCAGGTATTGAAAAAACACAAAAACATGCTGGTGAATTAGCTCCTAGAAAAAAAGTTTATATGAATATTGATGGTTTTAGCTCAGGACTTGGAAGTATAAATAGTTGGGGAACATTACCTCTAGAGCAATACAGATTACCATATAAATCTTACAATTATTCATACTGGATTATACCTATTGACAAGTAAAAATGAATTACACTGAAATAAAAATTTCAACACAAGAAGCTGAAAATATCCTTTATCAGCTTTATGGTATCAGCGGAAAAGCTTCTGAATTACCTGGCGAAATAGATTTTAATTTTAGAATTAGAATCGAAAATTCCGAAGGTTATATCTTAAAAATTTCTCGGCCAAATGAAAATGAAAACTATTTAGATTTACAACAAAGACTAATCGAATATATAAACTTAAACGATACAAATGCAATAGCCCCAAAAGTTATTAAAGATACATCTGGTAATGCTATTTCTTCAATTACTGACGATTCTGGTACTATTAGATACGTCCGATTATTAACTTGGATTTCAGGTAGACTTTGGAGCAATGTGAATCCGCAATTGGATGATTTGCGCCTTAATTTAGGTCAACAATCTGGTTTACTTACTAAAGCTTTACAAGGCTTTTATCATATAGAAGCACGTCGTGAATTAGTTTGGGATACTGCACAATCGCTTTGGACTAAAGAACATTTAGATTTGTTTACTTCTGAAGAAAAAGAAATACTTGACTATTTCCAACAACAATTTGAAGCATCACAAAGTGACTATGCTCAACTTCGAAAAAGTGTCATACATAATGATGGAAATGACAATAACATCGTTGTTTCAGAAAACTTAATTAGTCCCAAAGTTAAGGCAGTCATTGATTATGGTGATGCCGTTTTCACACAAACAATTAACGATCTTGCTACCACATGTGCTTATGCTATTATGCACCACAACGATCCTTTAGATGCTGCGTTGGCGATTGTAAAGGGTTATAATAATTCTTTCTCTTTACAAGAAGAAGAATTAAAGCACCTATACAATTGCATAGCAATGCGTTTGGTCATTTCAGTAACCAAATCTGCTATCAATAAGGTAAAAGAACCTGATAACAAATACCTTCTTATTAGCGAAAAACCTGCTTGGGAACTGCTAAAGAAATGGAAAAACATAAGTTCAGAATTTGCACATTATAGTTTTAGAGTTGCCTGTGGTTTTTCTGCACATCCAAATACAGACAAGTTTAATAAATGGGCTTCAACATATCAATTTAAAGTATCTGAATTATTTCCTACAGCTCCAAGTGATGACTTTCACCACATCGACTTAAGCGTATCCAGTAAATGGATTGGTCACCAAGAAAATTTCAACGACTTGGATTTATTTCAATTTAAAATTGACAGACTTCAAGCGAAACATCCTGAAAAAGTATTAGCTGGAGGCTATCTTGAACCTCGACCATTATACACCTCAACGGCTTATGATAAAATTGGAAACAATGGTCGTGAAAGTCGAACCATTCACATAGGAATCGATTTTTGGTTTCATGCAAACACGCCTGTCCACACATTGCTTGATGGCGAAGTTGTCACAGCAATTGATGATGCTGGCGATAAAGAATATGGTGGACTTGTAATTCTGAAACATCAAGTTGAAGATTTTGAATTCTACACACTATATGGTCACAACACAGTTGAAAGTGCTACCAAACATAAACTTGGCGATATCATTAAAAAGGGAGAAAAAATTGCTGAACTAGGCAATTATCCGGAGAATGGCAATTGGGCACCTCATTTACATTTTCAAATTATGATGTCGATGTTAGATTATACAATTGATTTTCCAGGAGTAGCATATTTTAAACAAATAGACGTTTGGAAAGGATTTTGTTTAGATCCAAATCTACTATTTAAATCAAAGGCATTAGCTGATTCTAATGCAATAACAAACAAAGAACTTATTGATTATCGGAAACAGCATTTAGGAAAAAGTTTAAGCCTTCAATATAATGTTCCAATCAAGATGGTTCGTGGTGCAGGTCAATATTTAATGGATCAATATGCCCAAAAATATTTAGATACAGTTAACAATGTAGCTCATGTTGGCCATGAAAATTTCAGTGTGGTAAAAGCAGGCCAAGAACAAATGGCGCTGTTAAATACCAATTCGCGTTATTTACACGAAAATATTAATGACTTAGCTAAAGAACTCATTGAAACCTTACCTCCAGAATTAAACGTGTTACATTTTGTGAATTCAGGTAGTGAAGCCAATGAATTAGCTATCCGAATGGCAAAAGCATATTCAGGAGAACTAGATATTATTGCAAGTGAAGTTGGCTATCATGGCAACACCAATATGTGTATTGATATTTCATCTTATAAATTTGATGGAAAAGGCGGGAAAGGTGCTCCAGAACACACCCATATTTTTCCACTTCCTGATGGGTTTAGGGGAAAATATCGAGGCGAAAATACAAGCGAAAAATATGCTGAAGAAGTTAAAAGATGTATTGAAAACATACACAAAAAGGACAGAAACGTTGCTGCTTTTATTATAGAACCAATAATAAGTTGTGGTGGACAAGTAGAGTTACCAAGTGGTTTCTTATCAAAAGCATATGAAATGGTTCGGAAAGAAGGAGGTGCTTGTATTTCAGATGAAGTTCAAACAGGTTGTGCACGTATGGGAAAAACATTTTGGGGTTTTCAATTGCATAATGTTGTTCCTGATATTGTCACAATTGGCAAACCTTTAGGTAATGGCCATCCTGTTGCTGCTGTGGCATGTACTCAAGAGGTTGCAGATAAATTTGCAAATGGCATGGAATACTTTAATACGTTTGGTGGAAATCCTGTATCATGCGCTATTGCAACTGAAGTACTGCGAACAGTAAAACGTGAAAAGCTACAACAAAACGCATTAGAGGTTGGCGAATTTTTAAAAACAGAATTGAAAATACTTTCTAAAGAATTTCCAATTATTGGAGATGTTCGCGGACAAGGTTTATTCTTAGGAATAGAATTCGTTGATAAAGAAATGAATCCTTTGGCAGAACAAACCGATTATTTAGCAAACAGAATGAAAGATCATGGTATTTTAATGAGTATTGATGGTCCAGACCATAATGTATTAAAAATTAAACCTCCAATGGTTTTTAGCAAAACGAATGCTGAAGATTTGTTGTTCTATTTAAGAAAAATTATTGCTGAAGACTTTATGACCACATACTAATGAAGAAAATTATATTCCTGTTTTTGACACTCATAGTATTAGGTTGCAAACAAGAACCTTTGCAAGTTGTTGCTGAACAAACTTATCATTATAATCATGAGATTTTTGAAGATCATAAGATAGCACCAAGAGCAAGTTTTTTCGCATTTGAATCGCCTGATATTTCAGAAAAAGAAAACTCAAAACGTTTTTTAATTTTGAATGGCGAATGGAAATTTAATTGGGTAAAAGATCCTAAACAACGACCAACAACCTTTCAAAACATAGATTATGATGATTCAGAATGGACAAACATTGCTGTTCCTGCAAACTGGGAAGTTGAAGGATTTGATCATCCAATCTACTTAGACGAACGCTATCCTTTTACAACCAAATGGCCTGATGCTCCAGCAGATTATAATCCTGTTGGCACCTATCGAAAAACCATAGAATTAGATAGAGAATTTTCAAAAGAAGACGTTATCCTTCACTTCGCTGGAGCAAAATCTGCGATGTATGTTTATATAAATGGGAAATATGTTGGCTATTCTCAAGGCAGTAAGTTACCAGCCGAATTCAATATTTCAGAATATCTAAAAGAAGGCAAAAACCTCATCGCTTTACAAATGTTTCGTTGGAGTGATGCAAGTTATTTAGAAAGTCAGGATATGTTAAGAATGAGTGGTGTTGAACGTGAAGTTTATTTATATTCTAGACCAAAAGTTCACGTTTCTGATTTTTATGCGAATACTAATTTAGATAATTCTTATACCAATGGTGTTTTTAAGGGAACCGTTTCTTTAACCAATACTACTGATGGAACTGTTTCAAAAACTATTTCAATTGAAATTTTAGATGGTAAAAACTCCCTCTTTAAAACATCTGAAACAATTGAAATTCAAGCAAATTCTACAAAAGAATTTAATACAAATACAATTATCGCTCGTGTAAGATCATGGTCTGCAGAAATTCCAAATTTATATGCTTTGTCTATATCATTAGATGACAATCAATTTATAAAAACCCAAATTGGCTTCAAGAGTGTTGAAATTAAAAACAGTCAAGTACTCATTAATGGGAAAGCCATTTACTTTAAAGGTGTTGATAGGCATGAAACTGATCCATTTACTGGCCATGTTGTATCTAGAGAATCAATGGAAAAAGACATTAAATTAATGAAGCAAAACAACATCAATGCTGTCCGTTCTGCGCATTATCCAAATGATCCTTATTGGTTAGATTTATGCGACAAATATGGTTTGTATGTGATAGATGAAGCTAATATTGAAAGTCATCCATTGGCAATTTCTGAAGACACTCAAATTGGCAACGAAATGTCTTGGCTTCCAGCGCACATGATGCGTACACAGCGTATGTATTATCGAGATAGAAATCATCCTTCTATTTATTCATGGTCATTAGGAAATGAAGCTGGAGAAGGTGATGTTTTCAGAACTACATATAAATGGCTAAAGACACAAGACAATAATCGCATCGTGCAATATGAGCCAGCTGGAAAGGAAGATTACACAGATGTATATTGTCCAATGTACCCAAAGCCAGAATATTTAATTACTCATGGGAAATCTGATTCTTACAAACCATCAATCATGATTGAATATTGTCATGCAATGGGGAACTCTGTTGGAAATTTGCAAGATTACTGGGACATTATTGAAACTTATCCTAACCTTCAAGGTGGTTATATTTGGGATTGGGTTGACCAAAGTTTGGAATATAAAGACGAAAACGGAAAACCCTATTTAGCCTATGGACATGACTATCATCCAGATCTACCAACTGATGGTAACTTCTTAAATAATGGTTTGGTAGATCCTTATAGAAATCCGCATCCTCATTTATCCGAAGTAAAAAAAGTATACGAACCTGTTCAGTTTAATTATTTAGGTAATGGCGTCATTGAAATTGAAAATAAGAATTTCTTCACTAATCTTTCAGATAAATCTTTACAATTAAAACTCTTAGTTGATGGAAAGGAAACATTGCTAGCCGAAGGTCTTGAGTTAAATATTGAATTTCAATCAAAAGCAACAATGCACTTTCCAGAAATTCCAGATATATTTAATCCAGAAAGTGAATTTATTATAGAAGTAAGTTTAGTTCAAAATGAAGCAACTGAACTAATCCCAAAAGGACATGAAATTGCTTGGGATCAATTTGTCTTAAACAAGGGTGTGCATCTAGAATCTTATTCTCTAGAAGGAAGCATTTTAGAAATTGATACTTCAGACGATGGTATTCAAATTAAAAATGACAAAGTAGAACTTAAAATTAATTCAAATTCTGGTGAAATAACTTCATGGTTTTTTGAATATATAGAAATTACAAATCAACCGATTCGTCCAAATTTTTGGCGACCTCCAACTGATAACGATTTAGGGAATGGCATGGATAAATGGGCTAAACTATGGCAAGAAGCAACCTATAATTATACTGCAAAATTAATTTCTAAACCAGTTATCGTTTTTGAAAAAGCAGTTTTTGAAATCGAATATTCAACTCCAGCCAACGACGCTAAAATTTCAGTTTGGTATCGATTAAACTCAAATGGACAATTGGAAGTAGATTATACTTTTAAGCCAATAAAAAAAGAGTTACCAAACATTCCAAGACTCGGCATGTACATGACTTTAGATACTAAATTTACAGATGTTTCTTGGTACGGAAAAGGTCCAGACGAAAGTTATTGGGATCGAAAAACCGGTCAAAAACTAGGCCTATATTCAGGTGAAATTGAGGAGCAATTCCATCGTTATTCTCGTCCACAAGAAACAGGCAACAAAACAGATTTGCGCTGGATGGAAGTATCTTCAAATGATATTAAACTTAGAGTTACTTCAAGTCAATTACTAAATGCTAGTGTTTGGCCTTTTAATATGCAAGAACTAGATTTTAGTAGTGATGATGGTGCTGAATCCGCTTCTGGATTAGTTCCTGTAACCAAAAAACATGGCGCTGATATCAAACTAGGAGAAACCATTCAATGGAATATTGATTATCTTCAAATGGGA
>CALGIH010000147.1 GCA_937916035.1 uncultured Lacinutrix sp. | reverse complement strand
TTAAATTGTCTTTGTCGTTTTGCTTCAAAAATTAAGATGCCTGCTGCTACCGAAACGTTCATGGAATCGATTTCGCCTTGCATTGGAATAATAATATTTTGAGTGGAATTTTGTAACCATTCATCACTTAATCCAGTGGCTTCTGTACCAACTACAATAGCTGAAGGTTTTGTGTAATCTTGAGTATGATAATTAACTGAAGCTTTCAATTCGGCACAATAGATATTAATGTTATGCGCTTTTAAATAAGCAATAATGTCTTTGGTTGAACCTGTTGCAATCTGATTTGTAAATACACAACCAACACTAGAGCGAATAATATTAGGATTATACAAATCGGCTTTAGGGTTAGCAATAATTACAGCATCTACATTGGCTGCATCAGCAGTACGTAATAAAGCGCCAATATTACCAGGTTTTTCAGGTGCTTCTGCAATTAGAATTAATGGGTTTTCTGTTTTAATGGAAAGGTTATTTAACTCTAACGACTTTGTTTTTGCTACAGCCAATACCCCTTCTGTTGTGTCTCGATGTGCCAATTTTTGATATACCTCTTGAGAAATTGAAATAATTTCTGGTTGATTTGTTAATTCGTTTATGAGTTTATTTAAATCATCATCCGAAATAATTTTATCGTAAAATAAGATGGTTTTTATCTCGTAATTTCCCTTTATAGCCAAACTAATTTCGCGTTGTCCTTCGATAAGAAATAATCCAGAATTTTTTCGAGCTCTAGATTTTTCTTTGAGCTGAAATAATGTTTTTACCAACGGATTTTGAATGCTTGAAATCATATTAGTCATAGAAATACAAAAGTATATAATTAAAGTAATTAACTACCTTCGTAAACGACAAAGCTTTCAACTAAAACCACTAAAATGAAAAATATATCGATTATTGCTTGTTGTCTTATCGCTTTTACGGCATGTAAGCAAGAGGCTAAGACTGAAAATTATTCTGAAGAAATTTTAAATGTAACAACTTCTATTTATCCAGAAACGGTTACTAAAATATTTGATGCACATGGTGGCATTGATGCATGGAACACTTTTGAAAGTCTGTATTTTGAAATTGAAAAACCAGAAGGGAATGACAAATACGATGTTGCACTTAAAAGCCGAAAATCATTAATAACAAGTGAACATCATTTACTTGGTTTTGATGGTGAAAATGTGTGGTTGAAAAATTTGGATACTTTAGCGTATACATTGAATCCAAAGTTTTACTATAATTTGATGTTTTATTTTTACGCGATGCCTTTTGTATTAGGTGATGATGGTATAAATTATACAGAAGCTGAACCATTAGAGTTTGAAGGTGTAACCTATCCAGGATTATTAATTTCTTACAACGATGGAGTAGGAGAGTCACCTGAAGACGAATACATTTTGTACTATCATCCTGAGACGTTTAAAATGGAATGGTTGGGTTATACAGTCACTTATTTCTCAAAAGAAAAAGGCAAAGAGTTTCATTTTATAAAGTATAGTAATTGGCAAGATATTAATGGTTTACAACTACCAAAAACATTGACTTGGTATAATTACGAAAACAACAAGCCAACAATATTACGTAATGCTGTGAATTTTGTGAATTTGAAACTTTCTAAGGAATTGCCAAACGAGGATATATTTAAGGTAGTTGATAGTACTTTGATAGTAAAGTAAATAAAAAAAGCGAGCCTTCCGACGTTTCGGAATGGCTCACTTTTTTTATATCAAAAAGAAATTTTTAATTTCCTTTAAACTTATTACTATAACGTTTCCAAAGCTCAGTTTGGTGTGTTTCTAAGCTAATATCTCTACCATCAATAAAAGCTTGTTTTAATTGATTACCTCTCATATCAAGAGCATCACCTTCACTTA
>CALGIH010000146.1 GCA_937916035.1 uncultured Lacinutrix sp. | reverse complement strand
ACTTCGACCATGTGTTGCTATAATTAATTCGTCTCTTTCAGGATGAATCACTAAATCTTGAGTCGCAATTGAAGGAAGCTTCGTGCTAAGAGACATCCAATTATTTCCTCTATCAACTGAAACATACACCCCTAAATCTGTACCTAAATACAAAATGTTTTCTTCATCAGAATCTTCAGCAATAATATGTGTTGCTTCTGTTGGCAGATTATTAGAAATCAATTGCCACGTTTTGCACAAATCATTAGACACATACACATAAGGTGAAGCATCATCATGATTATAATCATTCAAAGTTATATACACTCTGTCTTTATTAAATTTTGAAGGCACTATGCTTGTCAATTTTAAATGTGAAAGCAAACCTTCGTTAGCATTTGTCCAAGTTTCGCCTTTGTCTAAAGTTAAAAATACTTCTGCATTATTTCCTCCAGCAATAAGCAAATCTGAATTTAATGGAGATTCTACTAAAACAGTAAGTACGCCTTCCAGATTGTTTTTTGAATATTCTAAGAATAAATCTGGACTAATTACTTGCCAATTATCTCCTTTATTAAATGATTTAAAAATCTTATCCCCTCCACTATAAAGCACATTTTGATTGTTTATTGAGGCCAAAAATGGAGCGTGCCAATTGAACCGCAAAGAAGTTTCTTTATCATCACTTTTTGGTTGAATCCAAACAGATTCGTTGGTTTTGCGATTTTTTCTAACCATTCCACCTCCTTGGCTTTCAAAGAAAACAATATCAGGATTTATTGGATCACTAAACGTTTCAAAGCCATCACCTCCTGACCATCGATCTAACCAGACAAAATTCCATGGATCATTCCTATTTCTTTCATTATCATTATCTAAAGGACCATATAAAGACGAGTTGTCTTGAGTTCCTCCGTAAATAATATTAGAATCATGACTATCAATTGAAATCGTATAAAATTCAGCAATTGCCAAATTATTATGATGTATCCATTGTCTTCCTTTATCATACGTAGTGAAAATGCCACCATCATTCCCTAATAACAATCTATTAGGCTGCATTGGATCAATCCATAAATCATGCATATCAAGATGTAATATTTTACTGTCATTCTCAACAAGATGAGTAATATCTCCTCTTACTTCGTTAAACGTTTTTCCTGCATTATCAGATTTTTGCAAAGTTACTCCCAAGACATATATTTCATTTTCGTTTGTTGGAGACACTTTAATATCACCAAATGACCAGCCATGTCCAGCGTAAATATATAAGGGATCTTCATGTGTTTTCTCCCAAGTATCTCCAAAATCCCTAGAGAGATATACTTCACAACCTATGACACCTCTTTCTCCACCATTTTCTATAATCAGCTCTCTATTATCAACAATGGCATAGATATAATTAGAATTGGTAGGCGCTATATCTAACCCAATAATTCCAGTATGTTCACCATTTAAAAATCCTGAAGTTGTTTTGTTCCATGTTTCTCCTCCATTAACACTTTTGTGAATTCCACTATAAGTTCCATCATTTCTATTCCACATAGCTGCGAAAACGTGATTACTGTTTGATGGATCTACAATGACATCTGATGCCCCAGTTTGGTCGTTAACAAATAATATTTTGCTCCAAGTTTTTCCGCCATCACTCGTTTTAAAAACACCTCTTTCAGCATTTGGCGCAATATTATGTCCCATTGCAGCTACATAAACGGTTTGTTCATCTTTAGGGTCAAAGGCAATTCTCATGATGTGATGAGAATCTATTAAACCCATATGCTGCCAATTGTCTCCACCATCTTCAGATTTAAATACGCCTACTCCAGGAAAGGATGTTTTGGATAGTAAAGATTCTCCAGTACCAACCCAAACTAAATCTGGATTTGATTGACTTACTTCAATATCACCAATGGCTTGAGTTGGTTGGTCATCAAAAATAGGTTTCCAAGTGGTTCCTGCATTTTCAGTTTTCCAAACACCTCCAGAACCAATACCAACATACATGATTGAAGGATCTCCTGAAACACCAACAACACTTTCTACTCTTCCGCCTTGAGAAATTGGCCCAATAGATCGCCATGGTAAATGCTTGAAAATTGATGAAGCTTCCAACTCTAGATGATGCTCCCAAGATTGTAAAACATCTAGAGCTGGAGTAATTATTTGTGCTTGTAGAAAGAGTGCTTGTAAAAAAAGAATCCAAGTGATACAGTTTGTTTTTTTCATTCTATATAAGCTAACTACATTCAATTCGTGCTCTATTAATTATTAATATTATAGAGACGCTTAAAGTTACATAAAATGTTACGAAGAAAAAAACCTAATGACTTCTCAGGAGAGTTTCATTTTAGAGCGAATAGAAAAAACATCGAACCTCATAATTATTCAATTGGAAAAATTTGATACAATTAATTATTGCATGCGCTTACAAACAGACATATATTACAAAACCTAAATGTTTATAATCACTTAAATTTTTGCTTGATAGGTATATAATTCATAATATCTACCTTCTTTAGCAATTAATTGGTCATGTGTGCCACGCTCTACAATATGTCCAGCTTCGATGACTAAAATTTGGTCAGCTTTTCTAATGGTACTTAAACGATGAGCAATAACAATGGTGGTTCTGTCTTTAATTAATTCTGCTAAACTTTTCTGTATTAATGCCTCACTTTCAGTATCTAGACTTGAAGTCGCTTCGTCTAGAATAATAATGGTAGG
>CALGIH010000145.1 GCA_937916035.1 uncultured Lacinutrix sp. | reverse complement strand
CGATGCATGCAGATATGTCTGAAACTGAGATACAAGGTATACATGAGTATGTTTACAAAAAATATGGCAGCGAATATGAAGGGTATCCATCAATAGTTGGAGCAGGAGCTAATGGTTGTGTTTTGCATTATATTGAAAACAGCAAAACTAAAGTTGGTAAAGATTTGGTTTTAATGGATTTAGGAGCAGAGTATCATGGCTATACTGCTGATGTAACAAGAACAATTCCTGCTAATGGAACGTTTAGTGTTGAGCAAAAAGCTATTTATGATCTGGTTTATGATGCACAAGAAGCTGGAATTGCTAAAGCTGTTATTGGTAATAATGGAAGTACCACTTACGATGCCGCAATGAACGTAATTAATGAAGGCTTAGTGAGGTTAGGGATTTTAAAAACGATAGATGAAGAGCACATGTATTTACCTCATGGTATTTGTCATCATATTGGGTTAGATGTTCATGATTTGAATGATAGAAGCAATTTTATGTCTAACATGGTTGTTACTATTGAACCTGGAATATATATACCTGAAGGAAGCCCTTGTGATGAAAAGTGGTGGGGAATTGCAGTACGCATTGAAGACGATATTTTAATTACTGAAAATGGACCAATTAATTTGTCTGCCGAAGCACCTCGTAAATCTGATGAAATTGAGGCCTTAATGAAACAGCCTAGTGTTTTTGATAAATTAGAACTTAAAAAATTAGACTAATTAGTAATTTCTTTTATAATTAACTCGATTAGCTTATTAGTCGTTTCTTTCATATTGGTATATTCAGAAATCAGCAATTCACTATTATAAGCCACCAAGGCAAAGCCATTTTTAAACTTCCTATTTTGCAACAATAGCTGTACTTCTTCAGATTTTATTTTAGGTATGTCTTTGTTTTTTTCTACTTATCCATTGAAATTTTTAAACGAAGCATCAACATCAGCAATACTAAAAAAAGGGTAGTATAAATAGCTTTCAAAATCTTGCTGCATTTCATTTTCCACAAAGGCAATAGTTTTAAAATTTGACTGCATGTTTTGCATGTGGTCCTTAATCTTTTTATTAGAAATAATTGATAGTTGCCCTGAATTTAGGAGTTCTTGATACGTATTGTCATTTTGTTGAAATGGAAACCATACCATGACAGTTAAACTATGAAGATTAAATGCATTGAGGTCAATGTTTTCAGGCTGATTGAAATAAGCAAGAATTATATGCGAGGATTTTACGGCTTCTTTTCTAGTATTAATAAACTCATCAAGAGACACTAAATTTAGTTTAAGATCAGCTTTTATGTTTTCTAAGAAGTTAAGTTCAGTAATTCTTGTTTTTCTTATTTCATTCCAATTATTAATCTGTAGTGCAATGAGTATTCCTATAACGACAAGGATAATTTCCCCAATGGCATATTTAAGGTATTTTCCTGTTTTATTTTGTTCCATGAAGTTTTGCCTTATATGTCTAAAGAATTTAATCATTGTTTTAGTGTTATTTTAATTCCTCTGT
>CALGIH010000144.1 GCA_937916035.1 uncultured Lacinutrix sp. | reverse complement strand
CAAAACCCATTCAAGACTATAAAGTTTCTGTTAATAATTGGATGATAATCTCCATTTTCATAATGGGCCTTATGGTTATTTTGTATGGTGTATTCAATCTTAATTGGTACTTAAATGAACTATCCGCTGTTTTTTTAATGGTGGCTCTACTCTGCGGAATTGTTTCTAGAATGGATTCCAACACCATGAGTGAAACAGTTTTAAAAGCAGTAGCTTTTGCAGCTCCAGGAGCTTTCATGGTTGGTTATGCAACCTCTATTAAAGTACTTATGGAAATGGGAAATATAGGCGACACTATTTCATATAATTTAGCCTTAACACTCAAAGATTTACCCTTGTATGCATCTGCTATAAGTATGTCCATATCACAAACGGTTATTAACTTTTTTATTCCTTCTGGAAGTGGTCAAGCACTAGCAACCTTACCTGTTATGTTGCCGCTTGGTGAATCGCTTGGTCTAACAAGACAAATCACCATCTTAGCTTTTCAAATTGGTGACGGTTTATCAAATTTAATAAATCCAACATTAGGAGGATTAATCGCGATGTTGAGCATGTGTCGCGTACCAATTGACCGATGGATTCGATTTATTTTCCCTGTATTAATCACTTTATTAGGAATCTCATTTATAGCACTTATCATTGCAGTAGCAACAAATTATAGTTAACAAAATAATATGACAGTAGAAACCATTTTAGCAAAACTAGTAGCCTTTCCAGTACTTGGTGGCGAAAGTAATATGAGCATCATTCATTGGATTAAAGAGTATATTGAATCTCATAACATCGCAACTACCTTAGTTCCAAATAAAGAAGGAAACAAAGCATCCTTACATTGCAGAATTGGTCCTGCTGTTGATGGAGGCGTAATTCTCTCTGGTCATACAGATGTGGTTCCTGTTAAAGGTCAAGAATGGGACACTAATCCTTTTGAACTCATTGACAAAGGTGATGGTAAACTATACGCAAGAGGCTCGTGTGATATGAAAGGTTTTGTAGCATGTTGCTTAGCAGCACTGCCAAATATGGTCAAAGCCGATTTAAAAAAACCGCTCTATTTCGCCTTTTCTTACGATGAAGAAGTTGGTTGTTTGGCTGCACCTGAATTGGCACAACATATTAAAACATTTTACACCGAAACACCAAAGTATGCTATTATTGGTGAGCCTTCACTAATGGAACCTGTTGTTGGTCAAAAAGGAATTTACATTCTAGAAACCTACGTGAATGGTTCCGCAGGACATAGCAGCAGAATCAAACAAGAAGTAAGCGCCATTCATGAAGCTATGCTATTAATATTGTGGCTCGAGAATAGAATGAATCAATTAATTGATGATGGAAGAATAGATGAACGTTTTCATCCTCCTCACTCCTCCATTCATATTGGTTTGGTTAATGGAGGCATTGCGCCAAATGTGATTGCCGATAAAGCACATTTTTATTGGGATTTACGAACCATTCCAATGGATGATCCTTTTACAATAGTTGAAGAATTTGAAACCTATTGCAGACAACGTGAACAAGAATTGCACAAAATATTTCCTGGTTTTAAAATCTTCACTAAAGAGAATCATCCTTCTGTAGTGCATCTTGACACCAAGGAAACTGACGATGTGGTAGGTTTAGTAAAACGTATTTCAGGGAAAACAAAACTAAATACTGTAGCCTATGCTGCAGAAGCTGGCCAATTTGCTGCCGAAGGATTTCAATCTGCCATATGTGGTCCAGGATCCATTGAACAAGCACATAGAGCAAATGAGTTTATTGACAAAGAGGAACTGGTAAAAGGCATGAACATGATGGAAAACCTCATTACTGAAATGAGCTCAAATGAGTTTCAATAATCAAACTGAAAGTTTATTGTGATAAAAAATATTGAAACATTAGATATCATATTGTTTGAGAGCATTAATTCATAAATATGGATACGAAATCGATTATTATAGATTGCGGACAATGCAGAGGGTTAGGAACAACTCTTTTGGATAGCAATAAGACTCAATGCCTTGGCTGCAAGGGTAGTGGGAAAATACGAATTCACGAACCTATTACTACATGCGGACAATGTCGTGGTTTGGGAACAACCATTTGGGACGGAAATAGAATACAATGCCCTGGATGTAATGGATCTGGATATTTTATGAGATAACAATTTATTATCCTATTAGAAATTAACAACTCTCCAACAACATATAACGCCAAAATTAAATTTCAAAAACATATTGCCCAATTATATTCTTTATAGTACTTTTAGTTTATGACAGATGTTGAGATAGAAAAAGAAAATGCAGCCATTGCAAAAGAATACAAACAGCTCCTAAAAATAAGTTATCGTTTGCTCACTGTTGAGGATAAAAAACTCATCAGAAAGGCATTTGACGTAGCTGTTGATGCACATAAAGATCAACGCAGAAAGTCTGATGAAGCCTATATATTTCATCCTATTGCAGTTGCCAAAATTGTGGCTTCAGAGATTGGCTTGGATGCAACTTCTATTGCAGCTGCACTACTTCATGATGTCGTTGAAGACAACCCAACTTACACCATTGGTGACATAGAACAACTTTTTGGTGAAACAGTCGCAAGAATTGTTGATGGCTTAACAAAAATCTCTTCCCTTAATAAAGAGATGAATGTCTCAATGCAGGCAGAAAATTTTCGTAAAATGCTGCTCACATTAAATGATGATGTTCGTGTGATCATTATAAAAATTGCTGACAGATTACACAACATGCAAACCATGGATTCCATGCTTCCAGACAAGCAAGTTAAAATTGCTTCTGAAACGCTTTATATCTATGCTCCTTTAGCTCACAGAATTGGACTTTATAATATTAAAACTGAGCTTGAAGATTTAGGCTTAAAATATACAGAACCTGAAGTTTACAATGACATCTTAACCAAGATGCAAGAAAGTAAGGAGCAACAGGATAATTACATAAATGAAATTAGTGATGTTTTAAAAACTTCGTTAGATAAAGAAAAGTTAAACTACAATATAAAAGGCAGACCTAAATCTATCTTTTCTATTCGTAGAAAAATGATAAAACAAGGCGTTTCTTTTGATGAAGTTTACGACAAGTTCGCTGTTAGAATTATCTACAAATCTGATATTGAAAATGAAAAATTTCTCGCTTGGAAAATTTACTCTATTGTAACAGATCATTTTAGACCAAACCCAATACGATTACGTGATTGGATTTCGTCTCCAAAATCTACTGGTTATGAAGCCTTACACATTACTGTAATGGGCCCTAAAGGACGATGGGTAGAAGTGCAAATTAGAAGTGAACGCATGAATGAAATAGCCGAAAAAGGCTATGCTGCACATTATAAATACAAAGAAGGAGATGATAAAGAGGATAGTTTAGATACTTGGGTGAGCAGATTGCAAGAAGCTTTAGAAAACCCTGATGGTAATGCTGTTGATTTTGTAGAACAGTTTAAACTAAACCTCTATTCAAAAGAAATATATGTTTTTTCACCCAAAGGTGATTTAAAGTCGCTTCCTAAAGGTGCAACACCATTAGATTTTGCTTTTAGTGTGCATACTGAAGTTGGTATGAAAACTCGTGGTGCAAAAGTAAATGGTAAATTAGTTCCCTTGAGTCATGAATTACAAAGTGGTGATCAGGTAGATATTCTCACCTCTGAAAATGCAAAACCTAATGTCAACTGGCTAGATTATGCAACAACTGCGAGAGCTCGAAGTAAAATTAAATCATCCTTAAAAGAAGAAAAGAAAATTATTGCTGAAGATGGTAAAGAAATTTTAAGAAGAAAACTAAAACAACTTAAAATTACCCTAGGAGAGAAGAGCATTAATGAACTTGTTACCTATTTCAAATTAAAAACGAGTCTCGATTTATTTTATCGCATTGGTATTGGTTCTATTGACAACAAGATGCTTAAAGAATTTGCTAATTCAAGGAGCAATGCTTTTGTTAGTTATTTTAAAAATAAAATACGAAAACCAAGCATACACCCAGACATTGACAAGGATGAAATTACTGCCAAGTATGACATGCTTGTGTTTGGTAAGGAAGAAGAAAAGCTAGATTATAAACTTTCAAATTGCTGCGACCCAATTCCTGGTGATGATGTATTTGGATTTTTAACGATCAATGAAGGTCTCAAGATTCATAAAAAAAACTGTCCAAATGCATTGAGTTTACAATCCAATTATGCTTACAGAATTATGTTTGCAAAATGGATAGATTCGACACAACAGGAATTTACTGCTGTTATAAAAATGACAGGAATAGATAATTTAGGCTTGGTAAATGAAGTTACAAAACTAATCTCAAATAGCATGCACGTAAACATAAAAAACATAAGTTTTGAGTCTGACGATGGTATCTTTATAGGTAAAATAACGGTCGTTGTAAAAAACACTAATTTAGTAAAGACACTCATGGACCGAATTAAAAAAATTAATGGTATTGAAAAAGTAGATAGAGTCTAAAATTTAACTTAAATTTGCACTGAAATTATGAGTGTTAAAACTGAACATACTAACCAAGAAATTGTAAAAACCGTCTTCACAAAGTTTTTAGAAGGCAATGGCCACAGAAAAACACCTGAGCGCTACGCTATTCTTCAAGAAATTTATGATAATAAAGAGCATTTTGATATTGAATCTCTTTATATTAAAATGAAGAACAAAAAGTATCGCGTTTCTCGTGCAACACTTTACAATACTATTGAACTACTCTTGGATTGTGCTTTGGTTAGAAAGCATCAGTTTGGAAAAAACCAAGCGCATTACGAAAAATCTTATTTTGATAAACAACACGACCACGTGATTCTTACAGATACTGGAGAAGTTGTTGAGTTTTGCGACCCAAGAATTCAGTCTATTAAAAAAACGATTGAAGAGGTTTTTAATATCGATATTCATAATCATTCACTCTACTTTTACGGAACAAAAAAACAATCAAACTAATTAAAGTATGGCAGTAGATTTACTACTAGGACTGCAATGGGGAGACGAAGGCAAAGGAAAAATTGTTGACGTACTCACCTCTAACTACAATATTATTGCACGATTTCAAGGAGGACCAAACGCTGGTCACACGCTTGTTTTTAATGGCATGAAACATGTTTTGCACACAATTCCCTCAGGGATTTTTCACGATAGCGCAAAAAACTTAGTTGGAAATGGTGTAGTTATAGATCCTGTTATCTTTAAAAAAGAATTAGATAAACTAGAAGATCAAAAGGTTGATTATAGAAAGTCATTACTAATTTCAAGAAAAGCACATTTAATTTTACCAACGCATCGCTTATTGGATGCTGCAAGTGAAACGTCTAAAGGTAAAGCTAAAATTGGTTCTACTCTTAAAGGAATTGGTCCAACATATATGGACAAAACTGGAAGAAACGGAATTAGAGTTGGTGATTTAGAGATGACCAATTGGAAAGAAAAATATCGCGCACTTGCTAATAAGCATGAAGCCATGATTGATTTTTACGATGTAAATATTCAGTATCAATTAAAAGAATTGGAAGCTGAATTTTTTGCAGCTGTAGATGTGCTTAAATCTTTAACATTCATTGATTCTGAAGAATACATTTATCAAGCTCAAAAAAGTGGACAAACTATTTTGGCTGAAGGTGCTCAAGGTTCATTGTTAGACATTGATTTTGGAACCTATCCTTTTGTAACCTCTTCAAACACGACTGCAGCAGGGGCTTGTACGGGTTTAGGTGTAGCACCTAATCAAATTGGCGAAGTCTTCGGAATCTTTAAAGCCTACACAACACGTGTTGGCTCTGGACCTTTC
The DNA here is from genome assembly GCA_937916035.1 of uncultured Lacinutrix sp. Lineage (GTDB taxonomy): Bacteria > Bacteroidota > Bacteroidia > Flavobacteriales > Flavobacteriaceae > CAJQLB01. Next base: position 1,708 of record CALGIH010000144.1, on the reverse strand, counting down.
CCAACCGAATTATTTGACGAAGCTGGAGAAACAATGGGAAGAATTGGCCAAGAATTTGGCGCAACAACAGGTCGCAGTCGTCGCTGTGGTTGGCTAGATTTGGTTGCATTAAAATATGCATGCCAGATTAATGGTGTGACTCAATTAATGATGATGAAAGCCGATGTACTTTCTGGTTTCAAAAGTTTAAAAGTATGTACTGCTTATGACTACAAAGGAGATATCATTTCTCATTTACCCTATAACATTGAAGCAGAAAATGTGACACCAATATATTCTGATTTTAAAGGTTGGAAAGAAGATTTAACTCAAATGGATGACTATGGTCAATTACCAAAAGAGTTGAATGATTATATCGACTTTCTTGAAAAGGAATTAGAAATCCCTATTAAAATTGTTTCAGTTGGACCAGATAGAAAGCAAACTATTTTTAGATAAGGCTGTTAAATCTTTATTAAGGAGCCTCTTAAAATATTGCTAATGCGCAATAAGACATCATAATTATAGTTACTTTTACTACAAAATTATTTCGATTGAAATTCAATAAATCTGCATATCTAGTAGTCGCCTTTATTATTTTGATTTCTAGTCTATCTTATGGACAAGAACGTCGTAGAATAGATATTGATGACTCTGGGTTTATTACCAAAAACGAAGCAGAATATCCTGGAGCTACTATTTTAACACGTGATGATATGAATCAGGTTAAAATATCACACGCAGGCATAATTATGTGGTGCGATCAAGCTATATATTACAGTGCGCAGGACTTTATTGAAGCTTATGGCAATGTAACGATCAATCAAGGTGATACTATCAACATGACCTCAAAATATGTTGAATATAGTGGTAAAACTCAACTAGCATTTGCAAGTGGTGATGTGGTTCTTACTGATCCTACATCTACAATAACATCAGATACACTGTATTTTGATCGTATCAAGCAACAAGCCTTTTACCGAAATAAAGGAAAAGTTGTGAGGGATTCTTCAGGAACCATTACAAGTAAAATTGGTCGCTATTATATGGAGATTAAAAAATATCAGTTTGTTGATAGTGTCAAACTAGTAAATCCTGAATATGTGATAGATTCCGATCGCTTAGATTTCTTTTCCGAATCTGGACAGGCTTACTTATTTGGACCCTCAACTATTACAGGAGAAACAAGTAAAATTTATTGCGAACGTGGTTTTTATGACACTAATAATGATGTTGGTTATTTCTTAAAAAACTCGAAAATAGATTATGATGATCGTCTCATTGAAGGCGATAGCCTCTATTTTGACAGAAACAAAAGTTTCGCATCAGCCACAAATAATATTAAGATTACTGACACTATCAATAAAGCCATAATTAAAGGGCATTATGCATAAGTTTTCAGAGAAAAAGATTCTGCTTTTGTTACCAATCGTGCCTTAGCTATTACTGTGCAAGAAAATGATTCCATTTATATACATGCCGATAAACTTATGGTCACTGGAAAACCTGAAAACAGAATCACAAGAGGTTACTACAATGCTAAAATTTATAAAACCGATTTAAGCGGAAAAGCAGATTCTATACATGTTGATCATAAAAAAGGCTTAACTCAACTAATCAATTTACAACGATTTACATCAAAAGACGCATTTTCTGGTGCACACCATCCTGTGTTATGGAATATGGGAAACCAAATGACTGGAGATTCCATTCACATACAATCAAATAT
>CALGIH010000143.1 GCA_937916035.1 uncultured Lacinutrix sp. | reverse complement strand
AGTCAGCTGTCTCCTGTGATGCAAAAAGGCTTTGTATTGAAGCGTGCTGTATTTAAGCCTTGTTTGGAGTTGTATCCCATGAGTGAATGGGAAAGTTTAATGCAAAAAGTAAACAAGCTCAACCGTTTTAAAAAGAAGAATAATGACTTTATAAGACGTTTTACGGCTGGCGTGAAAGTTGTGGAGTTAGATGCTTCAGGTAGATTATTAATACCTAAGGATCTGGTCGCTTTTGCAGGGATATCAAAAGAGTTGGTGATGTCTTCAGCGGTAAATATTGTTGAAATTTGGGATAAAGTCAACTATGAAAAAGCAATTGATGATGCAGCAATGGATTTCGCTGATTTAGCTGAAGAAGTAATGGGACAAGACGATGACGATGCAACAATATCATAATCCAGTTTTATTAAAAGAAACTGTAGACGGTTTAAATATTATTGAAAATGGCACTTACGTAGATGTCACTTTTGGAGGTGGAGGACATAGTAAGGAAATATTAAAAAGACTTGGTAAAGATGGACGATTAATAGCATTTGATCAAGATCAAGACGCTCTTTTAAATAGAATTGATGATAGCAGATTTACGCTAATTAATGAAAATTTCAGGTACGTGAAACGTTTCCTGAAATTTCATGGCGTAATGTCAATTGACGGTATTCTTGCTGATTTTGGTGTGTCTTCACACCAATTTGATATTCCAGATAGAGGTTTTTCAACTCGTTTTGAAGCAAACCTTGACATGAGAATGAATCAGCAAGATCAACTGTCGGCGTTTAATGTAGTTAATGAGTATGGAGAAGAGCAATTAAAACAAGTGTTTTGGCAATATGGTGAATTAAGAAATGCTTCAGCACTAGCCAAAACAATTGTAGAAGAGCGAAAAGAAAATGAAATCATTACCTCTGAGCAGCTAAAAAGTATTTTAAAAAAATATTTACCACCAAGAAAGGAGAATAAAATTTTGGCCCAAATCTACCAAGCTATCCGAATTGAGGTAAATCAGGAAATAGAAGTGTTAAAAGAATTCTTATTACAAACACCTGAAATAGTGAAAGAAGGAGGTCGAATGAGTTTTATTTCATATCACTCACTCGAGGATAGATTGGTAAAACGATTTATTAGAAGTGGCTTGTTTGAGGGTGAACCTAAAAAAGATGTATTTGGTAATATAAGTGTTCCATTGAAAAAAATTGGGAATCTTATTGTGCCAAGTCAAGAGGAAATTAAGTTAAATAATAGAGCGCGTAGTGCAAAGCTTAGAATTGCTGAAAAATTGTAAGCAGTGAAAAAAAATATTTATAGCGTTTTAAGAGGCACTTTTTTAATCAGTGATGATTCGTTTAAGAATTGGAGATTGATAATGTTTTTATCTGCACTCGCTGTAATTATGATTGCGAGTTCGCATAGTGCAGACAGAAAAGTTTATGAGATAGCATCTCTTAAAGAAGAAGTAAAAGAGTTAAGGTCTGCCTTTGTAGAAGGACGTAAGCAATTAATGGAATTAAAAAAAGAGTCTTCAATAATAAGGAAACTTACAGGTAATGGATTGGCGCCATCAGAAGTGCCACCCAAAAAGATTAAAGTTAAATCTCATAAATAAAGTTCAATCTTGGCGATAAACGAGAAGAACATATTAAACCGATTGTATTTTGTAGCAGGATGTATGTTCATCTTCGCTGTACTTGTTGTTGTTAAATTGGTAGATATCCAGTTTGTACATGGCAAACAATACAAAGATTTAGCAGATCAAAGAACCATACAGAATGTTGTCATTCCAGCTAATAGAGGGAATGTATATTCGGCTCAAGGAAATTTGTTGGCTACTTCCGTGCCTAAGTATGATCTTCGTTTTGATGCCATTACACCTTCAGCAAAAAACTTTGAAAAACACATAAAGCCTCTTTCAGATTCGTTGGCAAAATTTCATGGTAAAACATCAAGTTACTTTGAGAAAGAATTACGAAAAGCAAGAGCAAATAAAAATAGATATTTCTTGTTAGGTAGGAACCTTGGCTACTCAAATTATTTAAGAATCAGGAGTTTCCCATTACTTAATATGGGAGCGTTTAAAGGGGGTTTAATCGTAGAGCAAAACACTAAACGGGAACATCCAATGGGAGAGATTGCTCAGCGTTCTATTGGTTATGAACGTTTTGATGATCAAGGAAATGTAACTAGAGCTGGAATAGATGGAGCTTTTGGAGAACAATATTTAAGAGGGACTGATGGGAGACGTTTAAAACAAAAAATTGGTAAAGGACAATGGAAGCCTATTGAAGATTATGATCAAATTGAGTCAAAAGATGGCTATGATCTGTATACTACCATTGATGTAAATATCCAAGATATTGCTCACCATGCTTTATTAGAGCAATTAGAAAAATATAAAGCGGATCATGGCTGCGTGGTTGTGATGGAAACCAAAACAGGAGAGATAAAAGCAATATCTAACCTTGGTAGAAATCAAGAAGGGAAATATTACGAAAGACTTAATTACGCAGTTGGTGAATCTCATGAACCTGGATCAACGTTTAAATTAATGGCATTGGCTGTTGCTTTAGAAGATAAGGTAATCGATACTTCAACTGTGGTTGACACAGAAAATGGTGTGTTAACTTATTATGGAAAAAAAGTAAGAGATTCTAAGAATGGTGGCTATGGTAAGATTAGTGTAGCTAAGGCATTCGAAGTGTCATCAAATACAGGAATTGTAAAAGCAATTCATAACAGTTATACTGATAATCCTAAGAAATTTGTAGATGGTTTATATGCTATGAACCTTCAAAACACTTTGGATTTGCCAATTATTGGTGAAGGCAAGCCTATTATTCCAGACCCAAGAATTATGAATAATCGTTGGAGCGGAATTGCTCTCGAATGGATGGCTTATGGATATGGTGTATCATTTACGCCACTTCAAACACTTACGTTTTATAATGCTGTTGCCAATAATGGGGAAATGGTAAAACCAAGATTTTTAAGAGAAGTTAAAGAATTTGGAAATACAATTGAAACGTTTGATAAAGAAGTAATAAACCCTAGGATATGTTCTCCTGAGACCATTTCTAAGTTGCAAGAATTATTAAAAGATGTTGTTAAAAAAGATTATGGCACAGGTAATGGTTTGTATTCTGAAAATTTCTCAATGGCTGGTAAAACAGGAACTTGTCAAAAAGACTACCAAGTAAAGGGAAAACACAATTATATTTCTTCATTCGTTGGCTATTTCCCAACAGAAGATCCTAAATATTCTTGTATTGTGGTTATTCATGAGCCAGATAAAAGTGTTGGTTATTATGGAGCTGATGTGTCTGGTCCTGTATTTAAAAAAATAGCACAAAAAATTTATACTGATACTCCAATTATTGATGAGGTTGACGATTTAAACAGCCAAGACGCAATAACAAAATCAAATTATGAAAACTATTTTGTTGCAGCTCAGAAGTATAAAGCGATCATGCCAGATTTAAGTGGTATGCCAGCAATGGACGCTATCACTTTGTTAGAAAATATCGGAATGAAAGTGAAAATTATTGGAAGCGGGAAAGTAAAAAAACAATCAATTACAAAAGGAGCTAAGCTCAATTCAAAACAAACTATAGTACTAGAATTATTATGATTGCATTAAAAAACATATTATATAAGGTTACTCTTGAAGCTGTAGTTGGAGATACAAGTGTGCTTATTAATGCAATTCAATTTGATTCAAGAAAAATTGAATCTAAAGATGTGTTTGTCGCAATTAAAGGTCAATTGGTTGATGGCCGTGATTACATTGATATTGCCATTAAAAATGGTGCTTCAGCGGTTATTGTTGAACAACTTCCTGAGAAGCTTGAAAACGGAATTACATATATCCAAGTTCATAATTCAAATAGTGCTTTAGCTATTATGGCTTCCAATTACTATGGTTCGCCATCTGAAAATTTGAAACTGGTCGGTGTTACAGGAACCAATGGTAAAACTACTATAGCATCATTACTTTACACTTTGTTCAAAAAAGCTGGTTATAAAGTTGGTTTATTGTCAACTGTAAAAATTTTGGTAGACGAAATTGAATATAAAGCCACACACACAACTCCAGATTCATTAACCATAAACAGATATTTGAGTGAAATGAACGATCAAGGTGTCGAGTTTTGCTTTATGGAAGTGAGTTCACATGGAATACATCAAAAACGAACTGAAGGCTTGCATTTTACTGGCGGAATTTTCACTAATTTATCGCATGACCATTTAGATTATCATGAAACATTTTCAGAATATCGTGATGTTAAAAAAGCCTTCTTTGATGAGTTGCCACGAACTGCTTTTTCGTTGGTAAACGTTGATGATAAGAATGGTTTATTTATGTTGCAGAATACAGCCTCAAAAAAACATACATATGCACTTAAAATCTATGCAGATTATAGAGCGAAGATTTTAGAAAACCAACTTAATGGATTACTCCTTAAAATAAATGACAATGAAGTTTGGTCAAAACTAATAGGTAATTTCAATGCTTATAATGTTTTGGCAATTTATGGAACTGCTGATTTATTAGGGCTAGAAAGTGCGGAAATACTAAGGCTTTTAAGTGCGCTAGAGAGTGTGAGTGGAAGGTTTCAATATCTCATTTCTAATGATGTTACTGCAATAGTTGATTATGCACATACACCTGATGCATTAAAAAATGTATTGGAAACCATTAACACCATTCGCACAAAGAATGAAAATTTAATAACTGTTGTTGGTTGTGGTGGAGATAGAGATAAAACCAAGCGACCAAAAATGGCAAATATCGCTTCAACTTTAAGTACAAAAGTGATTTTTACGAGTGATAATCCACGTTCTGAAAAACCAGAACAGATAATTGAAGACATGGAAGTTGGTGTTGAGCCACAAAATTTTAAAAAAACATTATCTATTGTTGATAGAAAGCAGGCTATTAAAACGGCTTGTCAATTAGCACAACCCAATGACATCATATTAGTTGCTGGAAAAGGACACGAAACATACCAAGAAATTAATGGTAAACGCATTGATTTTGATGATTATAAAATTTTAGAAGAATTTTTAAAACAATTAAAAAAGTAACATGCTCTATTATTTATTTGAATATTTAGAAAAACAATTCCAATTCCCTGGAGCTTCCTTATTTGGGTTTATAACCTTTAGAGCTGCTGTTGCTATTATTTTATCCTTACTCATTTCAACTGTTTATGGTAAGCGAATCATCAAGTTTCTTCAAAAGAAGCAAGTAGGTGAAACCGTTAGAGATCTTGGATTAGAAGGTCAGGCAGAAAAAGCTGGTACACCAACAATGGGTGGATTAATCATAATTCTAGCAACACTAATTCCAGTAATACTATTAGCTAAGCTTGATAATATTTATATTATTTTATTGCTGATAACGACTGTGTGGATGGGGATTATTGGTTTTATTGATGATTATATTAAGAAGTTCAGGAAAAATAAAGAAGGTTTAAAGGGGCGATTTAAAATACTAGGACAAGTTGGTCTGGGAATTATAGTTGGAACAACATTGTACTTTA